>JBFELW010000170.1:0-5232 GCA_041551995.1 Paenisporosarcina sp. | reverse complement strand
GCATTGACTTTACTCGAAACAAATGAAATTCATTTAATCTTACTCGATATTATGATGCCTAATATGGATGGTATACAAGCAACATTCAAAATTCGTTCAGAACGCAACATTCCAATCATCATGTTAAGTGCGAAAGCAGAAGACTCAGATAAAATTCACGGTTTATCCGTTGGTGCAGATGATTATATAACAAAACCGTTTCACCCAATGGAACTTATTGCACGAGTGAAATCGCAACTCCGTCGCTATGTTCACCTCGGCACATATCAAGACAGGAAGTCAACAATTGAAATTGATGGACTGGCATTAAATATGGAGTCAAAGGAAGTAACGCTGGATGGGGAAATTGTCAAATTAACACCGATTGAATACAAAATTACAGAGTTGCTCATGACCAATGCAGGAAGAGTGTTTTCTATTGGAGATATTTATCAACGTGTTTGGAAGGAACCAGCGTATAACGCAGAAAACATAGTAGCCGTTCATATTCGTAAAATTAGAGAGAAAATTGAAACAAATCCGAAGAGTCCAAGATACGTAAAGGTGGTGTGGGGAATTGGTTACAAAATTGAAAAGTAACGGATCACATTGGTTCTCTTTCATAGCCTTGACGATTGGGATGTTTAGTTTAATTTATTGTTTTTCTTTTATTCTTCAACTACTTGAACAAGGGTTTTTTCACTCGAATCGATCATTCATCCAATTGACACGTATTTTAAAAGGTGGACTTAATTTATGAAGAAAATGACGTGGTTCTTTTTTGTCTTAATTAGTATTACTCTATTTGCTATCACAACGTTCGTTTCATACGGTCCTAAATACATAGGAGGATCTTATTACGATTCAAATAACTTTAGTGGATTTATTGAAAATGAAATTCAGAAGATAGGCCCAGTCTTACTCAATAGGCTGGATGTGGATAAGGAAATTGAAAACCTTAAAGTAGAGTCTTATGAAATTGAGGATTACCGAAACTATTATGGGTCTCAAATAGACCAAATACAATCCATTCAGAATCAGTATCAGGAAATGGTAAGCAATGCAGAAAACAATGGCAATCAGGTCTTAAAAAAAGAAATAGAAAAAGAACGGGATGCTAAAATTGAGGATATTCGTTCCAACTTTGTTGATGATCAAAAAGTTCGAGAAAAAATACTGACTGCTAAAAAAGAAGCTTTGCTTAAATATGATGAAAAGATCACAAATTCCGTAGCAAATGCAAAAGTCATTCAAGAATCACTGGCGTATGATTTAACAAATGTAGAGACTGGTGAACGTTTCACTTATGGAGATGTTAATGAAGAAGCAGTAACCAGCAGAGAGTTTAGTGATCTGACAGGCCATTTAACAATATCGGCATCAAATGGCGAAACTAGTCATATAGATAGTGATGAACTACGAGCGGTGTCTATTTACGACTTGCATCAAATCATTGGAGAACAAACTTCTCGATTTACAGGAAAGATTGTTGTACCCCAGAACATGGTAACCAAATATCACCTCGAAGGCTTGCGTCTTTACGAGCGAAGTAAATTATTTTTTACAGCGTCATGGATATTGGGTTTACTTTCTGCTGCCGTAGCTTTCTGGTTGTACAGATCAAGAAGGAACGAAATACTTTCAATTTCTACTCCTCAATGGGTAAAAAAGTTGAATCTTGAAGGACGTATCGTAGGGATATTAGTTACTGCGGTGGGAATGGTAAATATCTACAATACGCTAACGAATCGAATGGATGATATGGTTTACAATCATTTTAATAGAGGACATAATATCGCCTTCTCATTTTTGTTTTTTATTGTAGTTTTAACTTTAACTATTGTTCAATTAGTTTGGCTTTTAAATGATTCTAAGAACAATGGAATGAAAAATCTTTGGGAAAATAGCCGTATCAAAAAAATGAATGTAAGTATTAAGGACGTATTCTTGAAACGCTCTTTAGGAATCCAAATTGTTATTCTTATAGGCGTTGTATATTTATCAGGGCTTGGTTTTGCTGGTGTAATTGTTGAACCAGCACTTATCTTGGTGTATGCACCATTGTTTTTATTAGTTAGCTTACCTGTACTCTATCTACTATTCAAACGCGTTGCTGATTACAATAAATTAGCTGTTGCAACCGAGCAAATGGCAAAAGGTCAATACACTGATGATTTACACATTCGTGGGAAATCCGTTTTTGCAGAACACGCGAAGCATTTGAACAAATTACGTGAAGGTGTCAACTTATCTCAATCTGCTCAGGCTAAAAGTGAACGATTGAAAACAGAGTTAATTACAAATGTGAGTCATGATTTACGAACACCATTAACATCGATTATTACCTACACAGATTTACTAAAGAATCCGGATATTACGGAGGAAGATCGACTATCTTACGTGGCAATATTAGACCGTAAATCGCAACGTTTAAAAACATTAATTGAAGATTTGTTTGAGGTTTCCAAAATGGCTAGTGGGAATATACAGCTTAATAAGCAAAAGGTAGACCTTACTCAACTCATGCAACAAGCACTAGCTGAACATGAAGAAGACATTCAAAAAGTAGGACTCGATTTCCGCGTTGCAAAGCCTTCAACCACTTTATATGCATATGTAGATGGACAGAAGTGGTGGAGAGTACTAGATAATTTAATCGTCAATTCAATTAAGTACACATTGCCTGGAACTCGTGTGTATATAACGTTAAAAGAGAGTGATGGCTGTGCACAATTTATTGTTAAAAACGTAACGAAATATGAACTTGGTGAAAACGTGGAGGAGTTATTTGAACGGTTTAAGCGAGCGGATACATCTCGACATACGGATGGTTCTGGACTAGGTTTAGCCATAGCACAGTCTATTGTAGATCTACATGGTGGAACGATGAAGATTGATGTGGATGGAGATTTATTCAAAGTAACAGTTTCTATAGAAATAGTCTAAAAACGTGGGGATAATTTCCCTTGCGATTCATATGGTTTAGTTCATAAAAATGACCGCTTTCCGTGGGCTTGCGTCGAACTAACTTGCGCTTTTAGCCCAAGTGGATTTCGACGTCTTCGCTTTCCCACAGGAGTCGGTCATTTTTACTTTACATATGTTGAGAATGAAGGAAGTGAGTAACGATTTGAGTGAGCGAGCGAGCGTGAAGTATTTGAGATACTTTGCTGCATTCATCGATTCTTCCCATATAAAGGACGGTACGAACAGGCTTGCTTGTAATCTGATAGTACATTGCATCGCATCGCTACCTTTGAAACATAAAAGTGTGTTGAAGCGGTAATGAAAAGTTATAGTTTAACATTGCTTTTTAAAAATAAAACATGTAAAACCCTACTAGTAAAACCCCGATATCCCCAAATATATGAATAATCCATGAAGGATAGATAGTACCACTTTCTTTATTCATCCATTGAAATAACAACCCCGCGAGAAATAGACCGCCAACTGCAGTTAGTAGGATAGGCCAATCAAACCATGGGAGAAAAATCGCAATGTGATAAATCGCAAATAAAACGCTAGGAAGCACCCATTTAAGCTTGTAATCTCTATACATATCAACTAATAATCCTCTAAAGAAAAATTCTTCTAAAAAAGAGTTTCCTAACAAAATATAAATGGCTACAAAAGGGAATACTGCTGGTGTAATGCCTACTCGTGATTCTAAATCAGAAAGTATGGAGTCTAAGTTAATATAATTCTGAAGCAAAAAAAATGAAGTTAAGACAGTAATCATAACAAGAATGCCTAATCCTAATGCTAAATGAGTACTCTTTTTTGCTGTTTTATTCGGACGTAAAAATTTGAACTTTAGCATCTTCATGAAAAAGATGGGGACAGCTAAAAAGATGAGGATTTTCATAATAGTCTTCCAAAAATAAGGTATCTCTAAAACTTGTTCAATGATTAATAAAAGCGTTATAGCTAAGGTTGGAATTAGAATCATTCGTTTTCTCATAATTTCCCTCCTCTAAAAGAGGACGATCTTCGTGTAGAAAAGATTCCAAATGGGTAAGTAATAGCAGAACTAAAAAATAAGAAGGTGAATTAATGCATACATCGAAATGGATTGAACTACGAATTCGATTCCGACATATATATATATCTGTAATAGGTTTGTTTACATTGCTGGTCGTTTCAATCATTGGCTTTATGTATTTCGAAAACTTTGTGTTTTTCGATGCGTTTTATTTAACCATCATTTCATTATTTACAGTTGGTTATGGAGACATAGTTCCAGTAACTGAAGCGGGTAAACGTTTTGCTTTAGTAATCGTTCCTTTAGGTGTAGCAATTGTCACTTATGGGGCAGGGGCTGTAGCTTCTTATTTTATTGAACATCAACTCTCAGAAAAGGTGTGGAATAAAAAAATGGAACATACAATCAAACATTTAGAGGGGCATATTATAGTTTGTGGTTTAGGCAGGGTTGGTAGACAAATATACGAACAATTAAAAGAAGAAGATGTGGCTGTCATTATTATTCACGAATCTGAGGAAGAAATTATACAGTTCTTATCGGAAAGAACACTTAGAATTATCGGAAATCCATTAGAGGAAAGAATATTAAAAGAAGCCAACATTCAACATGCCAAGGGATTAATCGCAGCTCTACCTAGTGATTCAGATAATGTATTTATTACCATAAAAGCGAAAGCATTGAATGAGAAAATAGAAGTAGTAGCAAGGGTAGAAAATGAAGGTTCTGAGGATGTTCTTTTAAGAGCAGGGGCTAGTCGTGTGGTCAATCCTTCGACAATTGGAGGCCGTGAGATGGTGAGTTCTGTTTTACGCCCAGAAAGCACTGATTTAGTTAATTTACTAATACACACAAAGGAAAAAAAACAATCTATAGAAGAAGTAAAACTTGTAGATACCTGTGATTATATTGGAAAGTCATTAACAGAATCAGCTATTCGGGCAGAGATGGGTGTTACAGTTCTTGGCATTAGACGCGAAGGTGATTTAATTAGTAACCCATCAGCAAATGAGAAATTCAAACTAAACGATGTACTCATCATATATGGGGATAAGGAATCAATTGAAGCGTTTAAAAAGAAATGTAGAGGGTAAAAGATAAGTGTTCAAGAAATAATGTACGCGTATAAAACTTTAAAGGAGGACACACAATGATGGATCGGAACTATTGGGAAAACACCCTATCATTTTTACCAGAGCTATTACTAGCTTTACTCGTTTTACTTATCGGATTCTTTGTTGCAAAATTATTTGAGAATCTAACGTACAAAG
>JBFELW010000169.1:0-5252 GCA_041551995.1 Paenisporosarcina sp. | reverse complement strand
TCCTTTTTTATGTACATCTTTTCGATTTGCAGTACCTATGTGATTTTTTTGCTCATCAAATATATTCATGACTTCATTTTCCATGCGCTAACTTCCTTTTCTATTAAGGGGTAAACTCTACTGGCTTTGGATTCTATTCCATTATCTAAATACTTGAATTAACCTTCTGTCCATTAACTATAACAGGTACATTTTTTCATTTCAGTAAGTGACGCACAAAAAAGGACCGATAAACATCATCTGCCCTTCTACAAGTCTTATACAATTTTATTCGTCTGCAACTTTGCCAAATAACCGAATACAATAGATCGCTGCAAGACCAACAAGTACGAATACGATACGAGCAATTACGCTATCCATTCCACCTGTAAGACCGCCTACAAGATCCCACTGAAATAAACCAACAAGTAACCAGTTTAATCCACCAATAATAACTAATAAAAGTGCGATAAAATTTAAATTTTTCAACTTTCTCAACTCCTTTCGTATAACACCTGTACAATGATTGTATATCCTTTATACAACAATGTAAACACTTTTTTGAAAAGAAAGTTTGTTTAGTTTGTGCAGACGCCCATTTTTTATGAATTCTTTTAAAAATAAACCTATAAGATGGCTTTACAACGTCTATCATTTAGTTAATTCATTGGCTTTTTGTTGCTTTTTTATTCATTCCGAGTCAATTTCATAATAAAAAATCTAGCAATAAAATCCGTACAAAGTTGATTTTCGCTTTATGCGGACGCTTTCCGTGGGGCACGGCTTCAATCTCCTCGTCACTCTGTTCCTGCGGGGCTTTCAGCTCGCGCTGTTCCCACAGGAGTCGCCGCATTGCGCTTCAATCAAACGATACCTGTTTAAAATAAACGGATAATTAATATGAAAACCAATTATATGTTCGTATTTATTATCGAATTAAGAAGTTATGAAATTGATTCATTCCACGTAGTTAATCATAATTTCGTCTAAGTTGGACAACTTAAAATCAAGTGATTTTGGTACTTTAAGATACATGACTGGATATTGTGCGGCAGCATACATACCTCTATTTTGCGAATTTTCATAATCTGTGAATTGTGTAAACGTAAAGTCATATTGGAAAATAGATAGATCAATCGGCTTTTGGTCCGACGCCTCTAGTGATAATTGATCATTCTGCCAATCAACTTGAATGTTCTCCATATATCTAGGGACTTGTATATTACTTACAGCATATACACCTTCATATAACGTAGCTTCCACTATCTTATCTGTTGTTTCAACACGTTTAATTATGAATACAACAGGAAAATCATATATTTCTTCCCCTTTAAGGGTGAAGGTGTCACCATCTATTTTTTCTGACCATTCATTACGTATATGTTTTGTTGGAACTTCTTCTTCTCTACCTTCCAATAAGTTAATGAAAATATCATCATGATATTGTGTTAAGACTTCATCCTTAATTTTAATAGATGACTCTTCTGTTAAAGATGAAGTGAAAACAATCGCAAGCGTAGATCCCAATAAGAGAACAGCATACACACTGAGTAACCGTTTTGTGAAAGTTGACGTTAATCTTGTTTTCCTAGGCACACTATTTGTATTACTTCTATTATATTTAATAGCTAAAAAGACAATCGTAACCATTAGTAATAAGGGTAATAAAACAACAAAGAAATTCATGTGCGCACCTCTTGATTTCTTGACATCGACCACGATAGTAAAAATAACGCACTACTTGTGATAATTATTTTTAGCCAAAATAATGCAATATTTGTTTCATGTGTGAAAAATCGTTGAACTTGAGTAATTAATTCTTCCAATTGAAACTGGAGCATTAGAGTTCCTAACATAATAAAACCTATGCTTATTAATATGGCAATTACTTTATTGCGCTGGAAAATGGATCCGATAGCGTACGCAATAGCACTAACCAGAACTAAATAACCGATTAATCCCAAGAGACCGGTAATCAGAGAAGTAATTGAAAGAAGATCTTCCATAACCAACTCATTATTTTGAATAAATAAATATAACTTCAAGACGTTAGTTGCTAAGTATGCACTGACCGCGCCTACTACTGATAGGAGTATGAGAAATATGATATTCGCCCATAGACGACTTAACCGACTTGTGACGAACGTGAAATCATCTTCACGATATGCTGTTGTAGTTAATAAAAGAGTATTTATAAATAACCAAAAAGCAGTCATCCCTAGAATAGGTCCAGTTGCATAAAATTCAACTGTCATTGAAAAAAACGAATTCCACTCTGACATGGATGAGGTCCCCATGGTAGAAAATAAAA
Organism: Paenisporosarcina sp.; assembly: GCA_041551995.1. GTDB lineage: Bacteria > Bacillota > Bacilli > Bacillales_A > Planococcaceae > Paenisporosarcina. The sequence continues at coordinate 2,962 of JBFELW010000169.1, read as the reverse complement.
TCCCCAAAAGCTGTAACACTACTAACGACTGAAATATCCCTGTATATGACTTCACTTTAAATTTCACTTGTTTTTTAATAACGTTAGATAACGTAATTTCATTCAAAGACACGATCGATTCCTCCTTCATGGCTGTTTGTTAATTGGACGAATGCTTCATTTGCCGTTAAGTTTGAGAACATGAGTTTCGGATAATTTTCCCGATGAATAAAGTTATTTACTTTTACAACTGCCATCGCGGTTCCAGGAAGCGGATTGTTATAAGAAAGTAATTCGTGCATCGCTACAAATTGATCCACGTCTTTCTTATCCCCCTTCACCCCAAGAACACTCTCCTTCAAGTCCGAAATGGATGTGTGTAAGAAAGCTTGTTGATCATGTATAATCAGTACGTTTTCAAGTAAATCCTCGATTTCTTCTAAATGATGACTAGATAATAAAATTGTTCTCGGGAATGCTAAATAGTCTTTTAATAAAGCACGATTAAAATCTTTTCGAACGGCTGCGTCCATTCCTGTAGTAGGCTCATCATAAATGGTCAATTGGCATCTAGCTGCGAACCCAATAATGGCTTGGAATGTGCTAAGCATTCCTTTGGATAAGTTCTGAACATAGGTTTTCGATGGTAATTCAAAGTACGTCATCAACTCTTCAGCTAAAGGTCCATTCCAGTTCGGATAAAATGTGGCAAATGATTCAAGTAATTCACTTAAGTTCAAAGAAGTTGGTAAACTCATTTGATCATCGATGAAGATTGAATTGGCAGATACTTTTAAGCTGGTAAAAGGATTTTCATTCATTACCTGTAATTCGCCGCTGGTTTTTTTCAAATATCCTGCGATCAACTTCATAAATGTTGTTTTTCCAGCACCATTTCTGCCAATTACACCGGTAATGGTATTCTCTTTAATCGTGCAATTTAGATTTGAGAGTGCAAGGTTAGATTGATACTTCTTCGTTAGGTCTTTACACGTAATCATATTCCGTCCTCCGTTTTTTTCGATTTTTCAAGCTTCAACATATTGATTAATTCATCAAAGGGGACTTCTAAGCGTTCAGCTTCATCTACAATCCCTTTGACAAGAGTCGATAATTTATCACTTTTACGCTTTGATAAAATCATGCTACGTGCATGTGAAGTTACGAACATCCCAAGCCCTCTCTTCTTATATAAAATGTCATTGTCTAGTAATATCGAAAGTCCTTTCCCTGCCGTTGCTGGGTTTATGGTGAATAAATCTGCCAGTTGATATTGAGAATACATTTTGTCATCAGCTTGAAATTGTTCGCGTAATATCTCATTCTCAAGCCACTCCGCTACTTGCACATAGATGGGTTTGTCTGATTCCTCGTAAAATTTCACGTAATCGACTTCCTCCTTTGTTAATTATTAGTGCATTACTCATGTAATGCACTATACTACTTAACTGTGAATTTTACAACAAAAAAAGCAACTTCTTTTTAGAAGTTGCTACAGTTAGTAAATTTATTTATGAATAGAATATAGAGCTAAAGTCATTAAATGACCGCTTTCCGTGGCTCGCGCCGAACTAACTCGAGCTTTTAACTCGAGTGGATTTCGACGTCTTCGCTATCCCACAGGAGTCGATCATTTAATTCCTTAATACCCATGGTGAATGAATTTGGTGGGTAAAATTAGAATCAGGAGGTATCTTTTCATTCAAAAAGAAGTTTCCATAATGAAATTCCATCCATTTTAGAAACTTCTACTCTTCCACTGGTAGAGCAAATAAAGCGAAAGTCCATTAAATGACCGCTTTCCGTGGGCTCGCGCCGAACTAACTCGAGCTTTTAGCTCGAGTGGATTTCGACGTCTTCGCTTTCCCACAGGAGTCGGTCATTTAATTCCTATTTTAGATGAGATGAATTAAGTTAATGGGTAAATATTTGAATAGATGCTGAACATTGACCAACTTACCCATTCCGGCCATCTTATAAAGAAAAATTTCATTAAATACACGCTTCCGTGGACTCGTGTTAAACTTACCGAGCTTTTAGCTCTAGAGAAAAACCGGCCATTTCAGAAAACAGGATCTCTTTAGAGAAGATAATAAAATTGAGCCTACTAGCATTGCTCGTGCTATTGCATACGAAATTGAACAACCATTAGATGTAGCGATTAATGAGATGATGATTTGTCCAACAATTATTTCTATCCACTATTCCATTCCCATTAAATTGCTCTTTGTATAAATATCCTTTGCTGACATCCGAGTCCACTCGTCGATTGAGGCGTCTGGATTTTCTTTCAAAAAGCTCTCCATAATTTGATAACCGATTTTGTAGTTTGTCCAGGGTAAAATCCCTTTGCTTCGGTTCCCATAGAAGAATTCTGTCCAAATCTCAGAATCAAGTGATTCTAAATTCTCATTAAAAATCTTCCATGACTCATCTTTGTAGTATCCTGTTAAAGGCTTAACCCAAGGTACATCAGTACTTGGATACATTTTTTTCGAAAATGCATCAGCCTTCCCTTCTAATATGACTCTTTCAATCAGAGTATGTCCCACTTCACTTTCCAAAGCAACTAGATGATGATACTCATGTGCGATGGTATATTTCAAGTCTATATCGAGAAATGAAGGATCGACCAAAATTATCATTGTATATTTGTTGAACGCCTCTCCCGTCACATCCCTTATTTACTCCGGTATATGTTGACCATATGATGCCCATTCTTCCCTAGAAGGTCCATATATCCCGATCATCGGTAGACCGGCTTGTCGTATTAAAATAGATAACTGTCCACGGTGATGAATTTGATGTTTAACTAAAACGTTCAGAGTAGTAGCATTGGACCACATTTCTCCATACATATCGTGTTCATCTTTAAGATTGGCATCCGTCCACATAGTGCTGATTGCTTTTGTAAAGTTATCATTGGCTTGACGGTAGCCTGCTGTAATTTCTTCTACTTTCTTTGGTACTGCCGCATCATGAT
>JBFELW010000168.1:0-5265 GCA_041551995.1 Paenisporosarcina sp. | reverse complement strand
ACCCTTACCACTAACGACCGCTATAGATCGCCCAATTTTCCCTTGGCTTCGAAGCATGTGCATGCGGAGTGATTCAGCTTGATCTCTCATCTTCATACTCCTTAAATAGCAACTTTAGTACTGAATCAATAGAAGCTTCATTAATATCTTCCGGGACTTCTTGACCATCCGTGTAGTAAGCAAGTCCTTTTTTATATTTAATCATTAAATTAAGAATTGAGCCAATAGTATTTGTTTCATCTATTTTAGTGAAAATAAATTGCTCAATTGGGAATGATAAAAACTGTTCAATAATTGTTTCCATATCTTTCTCTTTTGAAGTACTTGAGAGCACTAGATATGACTCAACATTCTCGTCAAAATTGATTAATTTCTTTACGTCTTCTACAAATTTAATTTCTTTGTAATTCCGACCAGCAGTATCGATATATACTAAGTCACGATCTGAATAGGTTTCCAAAGTATTTGCAAAATCTTCACTATTGTAAACAATTTCGACCGGAGCTTGTAATAATCCAGCGTACGTTTTCAATTGTTCAATCGCTGCAATTCGGTATGTATCCGTTGTAATGAAAGCAATTTTCTTTTTCTTTTGTAAGACAGAGTGAGCGGCCATTTTCGCAATAGTTGTTGTTTTTCCTACTCCGGTAGGACCGAGAACATTTATGTACTTTTTCTGATAGGAAAGTCCTCCAAAAGGCAAATCTTTCAATTCATCTTTTATTATTTTCTCAGCACATTGTATAAAACTCATTGGGGGTTGATTCATATCTTTTTCTTTTTGATTGTCAAAAAGCTCATCACCAATACGTGTGATAAGCTCTTTGTTAATTTCTTGATTTCGTAAGAAGTTTAAGAACGTTTCTATATCTTCTGGGTATTCTGCTTGTTCAATTGGACGTTGCATAGATTGAACAAGCGCTTTAATATCTGTTAATTCTTTTTTTAATTCTATTGAAACCGACTGGTTATTTGATGCATTTTTATCTTCTTCGCTTTGTTTTGATTGAACCGACTTTACTGGCATTTCTAGACGATCCATCCCTGCAAATACTTCAATAGATTTCTTTTTAAACAAACCTAAAAAACCTTTAGAATAGACGACTTTTGAATTTAAAATGACGGCATCATCGCCTAAATCTGCACGTACTTTACTCATAGCTTCTGTCATGGAATCTGCAGTATATTTTTTCATTTTCATTCGACATTCACCACCCCAACACTTTGTACTTCAATCGATGATTCTAGTTCGTTATAAGAGAGAATAGGAATCTGCGGAAAATAACGTTCTGTCATTTGTCTTAGATACATACGTACAGCCGGTGAACACAGAACAACGGGTGATTGTTCAATAAGTGACACACGATCAACTTCTTTTGCAATCGATTCCAAAATACTTTGAGAATCACTCGGATCGATTGACAAATAATTACCATGATCTGTTTGTTGTATACTGTCTGCTATTAATTTTTCTACACGTCCTGAAACAGTAAGAACTTTTAAATTGGCTTGGTTCCCAGCATATTGATTAGTGATTTGTCGAGCAAGGGATTGTCTAACATATTCAGTTAAAACATCGACATCTGAAGTCATTTTGGAATAATCAGCTAACGTTTCAAAGATGATAGGTAAGTTTCGAATTGAAACATGTTCTTTTAACAGCTTTCCTAATACTTTTTGAATTTCACCAACTGATAGTGGCGTCGGTGTTAACTCATCAACTAAAATTGGGTATGTTTCTCGAACATGATCGATTAACTGCTTTGTTTCTTGACGTCCAAGTAATTCATGTGAATTTGCTCGAATAATTTCCGTCATATGTGTTGAAACAACACTTGGAGGATCAACTACGGTATAACCAAGCATTTCGGCATCTTCTTTTACTTGATCAGTAATCCATTTTGCTGGCAAACCGAAAGAGGGTTCAATGGTATCTATTCCTTCGATTGAATCATCATCTCCGGGACTCATTGCAAGGTAATGATCAAGTAACAGTTCTCCTCGTGCCATTTCATTGCCTTTTATTTTGATTCTATATTCATTTGGTTGAAGTTGGATGTTGTCACGTATACGAACAACTGGAATAACGATTCCAAGTTCTAAAGCAAGCTGTCTACGAATCATGACAACTCGATCTAGTAAATCTCCTCCCTGTGCTGTATCAACAAGAGGAATAAGTCCATAACCGAATTCAAATTCAATGGGATCGACGTTTAGCAAATTCACCACGTTTTCAGGACTCTTCATACCATCCGTTGCTGCCTCTTCTTCAAACTCCTGTATATCAGAGGGGTCTTCCTCTACTTTACGGCTCATCATGAACGCACTGACTGCTAGAGTTCCAGCAATAAAAATCGTTAAAAAATCTGTGATTGGTGTAAATAAACCTAATAAGAATATAGTAACTGCAGCGACATAAAGTAATTTTGGTTGTCCTAGAAGCTGCCCTGTGATATCTGATCCTAAGTTACCTTCTGAAGCTTGACGTGTAACTACAATTCCAGTTGCAGTTGAAATAAGTAGAGCGGGAACCTGTGATACAATTCCATCTCCTACCGTAAGTTGAGAGAATAACACAGCAGCTTCACCAAATGGTAACCCCATCTGAACGACGCCAATAATCATACCCATTAGGAGATTAATAATAACGATGATAATACCGGCAATAGCATCTCCTTTTACAAATTTCGTAGCTCCGTCCATTGCACCATAGAAATCCGCTTCATTTCCAACCTTTTCCCGACGTTCACGAGCTTGAGATTCAGAAATCATCCCTGCATTTAAGTCAGCATCAATACTCATCTGTTTACCTGGCATAGCGTCCAATGTAAAACGGGCAGCTACTTCAGATACACGTTCCGCACCTTTGGTGATGACAATAAATTGAATGATGATTAAGATAACGAATACAACCATACCTACGAGTACATTTCCACCAACTACGAAGGTACCGAAAGTCTCTACTACTCCTCCAGCTTCACCATTGCTTAAAATAGATCGAGTTGTAGAAACATTTAAGCCTAAGCGAAATAATGTCATAAGTAAGAGTAGGGATGGGAAAATAGAAAATTGCAAGGCTTCTTTCATGTTCATTGATGTTAACAAAACCATAAGTGCGAGAGTAATGTTGACCATGATTAAGAAACTTAGCATCCACCCTGGGAGAGGAATGATGAGCATCGCTACTATTAAAATGACGGCTGCTAATACTGAGATGTCACGAATCTGCATGTCTTTCCCTCCACTTGTTTGTTATATCACTAGATCTTGCGTTTAACCCGATATACATATGCTAAAATTTCGGCAACAGCTCGAAAGAATTCTTCTGGAATTCGATCACCGATTTCAACTTGATCATACATACCTCTTGCTAAATCACGGTTCTCAACCATAACGATTTCATTTTCCTTCGCTATGAGTTTTATTTTTTGAGCAATAAAATCAGCACCTTTTGCAATAACTATTGGTGCATCCATTTCACCATCTTCATATTTTAAAGCAATTGCGTAATGTGTTGGATTCGTGATGACAACATCTGCTTTAGGCACTTCTTGCATCATTCTTCTCATAGCCATTTCACGTTGTCTTTGTTTAATACGAGATTTAACGACTGGATCGCCTTCAGAATTTTTATATTCATCTTTAATGTCTTGCTTCGACATTTTTAGATTTTTTTCATAATCATACCGCTGATAAAAATAGTCAAGTATAGAAACGAATAACAATACAAAGGATGCGGCTATGCCCATCATCGCTGTTAAAAACGATATGGTGGATAGTGTATCCCAAGGACTTTTGAATGATAGTGAAAGAACTTGTTCTAAATTCATCCATAAAATCAAAACCGTTACAGACCCAATCATCGAAATTTTTAATACAGATTTAATTAATTCAATAATGGCTTTCACAGAGAAAATTCGTTTAAGACCTTTAATTGGATCAAGTTTTTTCAAGTCCATTTTTAATGGTTCTGTCGTAAAAAGTAGACCAAATTGAAAAACATTACCCGCTACACCCGCTATAACTGAAATCAACATAATAGGCAAAACGAGTAAACCCACTTCTTTTAAAACATCGGAATATATTTGCATAATCATATCCACTGAAAAAGTATCAATTAACATATAACGGTTAAAAGTTTGATAGAAAAAAGTGAAAATCCGTTCTCTCATAAAACTAGCAGAAAAAAAGAGGAATAAAAAAACAGACAATAAAACAATAGCACTTGTTACATCTGGACTTTTTAGTACTTGACCTTTTTTGCGAGAATCTTGTCGTTTTTTAGCTGTAGCTTTTTCAGTTTTTTCACCAGCAAAGAATTGTAAATTTAAGCGAAGTTGACTCACCCTATCCACCACCTAATATCACCATTAAATCCCGCATACTGAGAATCATAATTTCGAACACATTCTGAATGACAGACATCATTACCCCCATCATAATAACGAGAACTAAGAAACTGACACCAATTTTTATGGGGAAACCAACAACAAAAATGTTCAATTGGGGCACTGTACGAGCTGTGATACCTAACGCAATATCAACCAAGAAAAGTGTAGCTACAATTGGAATCGACATTTGAAATGCGATGGCAAATACTGCAGTAAACGTCCGCATGATGAATTCTGGAAATCCTTTTTCTCCAAATGGTGGCCATACAGACTCCATTGGGACGAACTGATAACTATAAAAAATTCCATCCAATAGAAGATGGTGACCATTTAAAGCGAGTAATAATAAAAGAGAAAGCGTGTTAAAAAATTGCCCAAGCAGTGGACTTTGAGCTCCAGTTTGAGGGTCAATAATATTAGCAATCGCAAAACCCATTTGGAAATCTACAAAACTGCCCGCTATCTGAATCGCAGTCATAATGATGTAAGCAAGGAGACCAATAAATAGGCCTATAATTACTTCTTTTATTACGAGTAGTAAGTATTCACCATTGAATTCAAAAGGCTCTATGTCCATCGTGTAATACATCATCCAAGACATAAGTACAGCGAAAGCTATACGGTGACTTGCAGGAATTGTCCGATGAGAGAAAAGAGGTAAGATCACAAAAAATGCCGATACACGAGCAATAATTAAGAGAAGAACAGTAATGTTTGGTAGGATTTGTTCCATTGAATCACCCAATGTAACGAATCAAATTCTCAAAAATGTCTTGAGAATAACTCATGATTTGAGTTAGCATCCATGGACCAAAGAAAATGATACCTATCAAAACAGCCACAATCTTAGGTACAAACGCTAAGGTTTGTTCTT
>JBFELW010000167.1:0-5276 GCA_041551995.1 Paenisporosarcina sp. | reverse complement strand
TCGAGCGTCTTCGGATATCCATAAGCCAAAGAGTAAAACAAGCAAAAATTAAAAAAAGTATTGAGAGTCCGAATACAATAAAGTTAATCTTCGGTAGATGAATCATCCAATTGTAACGGTCATAATAAACCGTCTCTCCAATCAACATAGGCATAAATAAAATAAGTAGAGGTGAAAATACCAATAAACAAATACCAAATATCATGAACACGTGACGTGGTTCAGCTCGATTCCTCATTATTTCTCTCCCTTTTTTAAAACACCACTCTTTGTTTGTATTCCCTTTAAATGTATACGGTTCCAACATATGAAAGGTTTCAGAAATTGGGAAGTTGGAGGAGCATACAATTTATCAATACTTTAAAATTCGAAATATATTGAATTTATTATTCATTTATTATAGAATATCATGTATGGATAAGGAGGAATAATTTATGAAATACATTCATTCTACTCAAGATGCAGAGACTAGTTCTTTAATTGTACAATCTTCTCCTGTATGGGAAGTAATTTTAGGTATTGCTGGGTACACCCACGCACAATTGAGACATACCTTTAACTTAGATGACATCTGGAGTATAGGAAAATCGATGTCTCCATCTCTCAAGGAGCAATTGACAATTATAGAAGAAACTAATTTTTGGTTTGGTTTATTATTACTCCAGGACAAATTCTCATCAGATACTATAAATGATTTTTCTAAACATCTTTCTGAAATGACTAGCATTGATTTTTATGAAACCGTCTTACCTTATAAAGATCGAAGTACTGATCCTATGAGAAAAGCATTAGCTAGACAAAGTAAAGATAAGAGTTCTTTTGAAAATTACGCTACCCATTTTGAAGGGCATGATTATTTAGGTGGTTATATTCGTAATCTTGGTTCCTACACACAGATAGAAGTTTGTGAGTTGTTTAACAGTGTTATAGAAGAATGGCATAACTGGATAAGTAAAAATCAAGATTGGGAAAAGTGGAACCGTGCAATCAATTTTGAGAGAAAACAATACAACTCCATAGACAAAGTAAATCCTGAGACAATAGAAAAAATTACAGGTGGAGTAAACTATATGTCCGAACCTTCGGTATGGACAGTCAAATTAATTCCACAGGTGTCTTATCGTCCCTGGACGTTAACTATACGAACAGATGAAACCAGACTATACTTCTACCCTTTAAAAGAAGAATATTTAATGGAGCCTGGAATTCCTTCCATGGAACTGATTCGAGGTCACAAAGCTCTAGGTGATGATGTTCGCTTGAAAATACTTTATCAATTAGTAAAAGGAGAATCTTCACTACAGGAATTGAGCGTCCAGTTTAATATATCTAAAACCACACTACACCATCAGTTAACTTTATTAAAAGCAGCTAAGTTTATTCGTGTGGATAAGGGAGTCTATACTGCAAACATAGATCAAGTCAATGCTTTTTCCAAACGTCTCAATCAATACCTTGGCGACTCCAAATGAAAAAGTACTCCAAATCTTTTAAAGCACTTTGGTTAGGTGAAATCATTTCAGAGTTTGGGGGAATAGCAGGGGGAATCATTAACGGATTGCTTTTATATGAATTAACCGGTTCGAAGGAATGGATGGCTGCAATTTGGTTAGTTTACTTTATTCCTTCCCTTATTCTGCAGGGTATAAGTGCACCTTTTCTTAACCATGTGGTGAAGGAGAAGATGCTTCGAAACATACAGTTGATTCGTGCTAGTGCTTACCTTCTTCCACTCGTTGGCTACATGTTGGATTCCGAAACTGGAATTATCTTGGGATTAATATCATTACAATGCTTACTTGGGTTGATGCAACCTATTTTTGCTAGTCTTTCATTCTCACTTATACCTGAAATTTGCAAAGAAGATGAGCTTGTTGAGGCAAACGGATTGTTAGACACTACTCTTCGCCTTATGATTATTATAGCTCCTGGGGTAACCTCCCTTATGCTATTAATGATCCCGATGCAGTATATCTATGGAATATCTTCAGTTATGTTTTTGGCTAGTTTTTTTGCGCTTTCACGGATACCCCGTTCTAGTCAAAGCAAGGTTGCCACATGGACAAAAAAGTTTTGGTGGGCAGAAATCAAGGAGGGTTATAGTATTTTCTTTAGATATCCTAATCTATTACGACTTACCTTACTTTCTTCAACAGTTCAATTTGCTGTAGGAGCTACAATGGTTTTAAGTGTTCCTTTTATTCGTGGAGAGCTAGAAGGTCAAGCTTGGGAATACTCTATTTTTAAAGGTGCATTCCCTGTTGGTTATTTAATCGGAATGTTCTTGCTTACCAAAGTCCCTAAAACAACTCAAACCATGTACATTGGTTTGCTGGGCGGAGGTTCGTCGTTCATTCTACTATTCTTCGTTCATTCCATTCCCTTCGCATGGCTATGTGAATTATTTGGCGGGATGTTATTTCCTCTCTTCAACGCTCAAAACGCTGCTATATTTCAGCGAGAAGCTCCTCGAGAACGTTTGACGCAACTAAGTTCAGTTCGATTATTTTTCTTTAGAATCACGATGCCTCTTGGCATAGTATTTGCATCAGCTGCTTTTTGGGATATCAGTATTCGTCTTACATATTTTATAGTCGGGGTAATGATTGTTTTACCTGCTTTGTTCTTCCTCTCTAGACCTTTATTACAACCTACTTTATTTGAAAATAAAAAGACCATTTGAAAAAACGTATGAGTCAGTTTGATACCTGATCATACGTTTTTTATGTCACTTAGGAGATGAGGTGTAATTAATCTGCCATTAATATGTACGTACCGGAACAATTAGTTGTATGACAGAATCATTGAGGTCTGATTTTAATACGAATGGACGCATGCCCCCTGTAAACTGAATGGTTACTTCTTGCGAATCGATTGACCTAAGGGCGTCCATTATATACTTGGCACTAAACGAAATTTTCAAATCTTCTCCTTCTATAGATGTTGTTTGAACTTCTTCTTCCACCTTCCCTATCTCAGGAGAGCTTGAAGAAATTTCAATAACGTTATTTTCTTTCAATTTTGCTTGTACAATATTATTACGTTCTTCCCTTGCCAGCAATGAAGCTCGGTCAATAGCTTGGAATAGCGATTTTCCATTCAATGTGATGGTTGTTTGATATTCAGTTGGAATTAATCGCGATGTGTCGGGAAAGTTTCCTTCTAGTAAACGAGAGAAAAATAAAACTTTTGATGTTTTAAATAGAATTTGTTGTGTCGTCATGGCAATATGTATAGGTTCAGCAGAATCTCCCAATAACTTACTCAGTTCACTTAAACTTCTCCCTGGAATAACTGCACTATGTTGATCATCCATCTGATCATCCAATCTCAATACACGTTTAGCTAAACGATGACTATCCGTTGCTATACAAATAAGCTCATTATCTTTAATTGACCATTGTACGCCAGTTAACACGGGACGACTCTCTGAAGTGGAGACAGCAAATACGGTTTCACGAATAACTGATTTTAAGATATTCGCAGGAAGTACAAACTGATGACTTTCTTTTATTTCGGGTAAAGAGGGATAATCAATTGCATCTAGACCAACCAAATGGAATTCTGATTTACCAGACTGAATATGAGTGTGAAATTGATTGCCTACTTTGATTTCTACATCATTTGCTGGCAGCTTCCTTATTATTTCTGTAAACATTCTAGCTTGGAGGACCACAGACCCTTCCTCTACTATGTTCATTATTTCTTCTTCATTCTCAACATGACTTTGAATTGTAATGTCAGAATTACTTCCTGTAACCTTGAGTCCTTCTGTAGATAATTCTAACTTTATTCCCGTAAGGATTGGAATGGTTGTCTTTGTACTTATTCCTTTCATAACATCGTTTAATACGATCAGTAATTGTTCTCGATTAATTGTAAAATTCATTTTCGGCCTCTTTTACTAATTATTTTATAGATTTTCTAATTTCAATCACATGTGCCAATTACTCATGCTTCCACTTTTTTCTAGTATACACTTATTGACATCAATTTTTTAGCCAAATAAAAAATCGATTTATTAAGATATCGACAGAGTTAACGTGCTATTTCTTACATATACTCATGTTTACAATTCTAAAGTTTCATGACGAGTGGAAATAACAAGAGGAATATTTTAACCAGTTTACAAACATAATTTCATCACCTCGTGAAAGACTAGTTTTACGTGGAGGTGCGAAATGAAGAAAAAATCATCCAGTGGGAAAAAAGATGAGGGTCATTTTGCCTGGTGGCAACTATCCTTAATTGGGGTAGGTTGCATTATTGGTACAGGATTTTTCTTGGCATCAAGTATTGCGATTAAGATGACAGGTCCTTCTGTTATTTTTGCCTTTATTTTAGCTGCAAGTGCTACATATATCGTATTTGAAGCGTTAGCCAAAATGTCTGCAAATGATCCTCAAAAAGGTTCTTTTCGCTCCTATGCTAAAAAGGCGTATGGACGGTGGGCCGGTTTTAGTAGTGGTTGGGTATATTGGTGTTCCGAAATATTAATTATAGGAAGTCAGCTTACAGCAATTTCCCTCTTGTCTCAGTTTTGGTTTCCAAATGTTAAGTTGTGGATATTCGCTTCAGGGTACGCAGTTTGCGGCCTGATTGTTCTCTTTATCGGAGCCAAAGCATTCGGGAAGTTAGAGAGTCTATTTGCTGTGATGAAAATCGCGGCAATTTTTATGTTTATTGTTATTGCTGTTCTAGTGCTAACAGGTGTTATAGATGGAACGCCTAAAGGTGATGTTCCAAAATCGGTAGGGGACCTTTTCCCTCATGGAGCGCTTGGGTTCTGGAGTGCCTTATTATTTGCGTTCTATGCTCATGGTGGCATTGAAGTAATGGGCATAATGGCTATCCATCTTAAGAAAAAGGAGGATGCTCCTAAGTCAGGTAAAGTCATGTTAGGCTTGCTGGGATTGATTTATGTGACCGCGCTATCTTTAGTTCTTTTACTAGTTCCTTATACGGAAATTAAAGAAGACAAGAGTCCTTTTGTTATTGCTTTATCTGATTTTGGAATTAATTTCTTCCCTCATGTGTTTACGGCTGCAATTATCATTGCTGGTTTTTCAACCATGTCCGCCTCCCTCTTTGCGGTAACCACAATCTTGCTAACGTTATCGGAAGAAGGAGATGCACCAAAAATATTTAGTAAACAAATGAAAAAGAAGCTGAAGATGCCTTTGCCTGCCATTGCACTGACTTCTTCAGGGCTAGTTCTTTCCATAGTGACGTCTTTATTATTACCCGGAAAAGTATATGAATATATAACCACTGCC
>JBFELW010000166.1:0-5312 GCA_041551995.1 Paenisporosarcina sp. | reverse complement strand
TGGAGTGGTATTGCCTTGTAACATCCTTTGGTATAGTAAATTTTTTCGGACGGTTCATCCAGTTTCTTCTTTAGTAGCTTATATAATTGCAATATAGCAAGCTTTCGAAAGTTTATTAAACAAAATAAAAGTATTTTTTATTTTTACACAAGGCGATATTTTTTACAGGACCAATGATATAAGATGTTCTCTCGGAATAACAATAATCGTTTTAAGAAAGAGGAATAAATAAATATATGCAAAGTAAAATGTTCTTATTGGGGCAAATTATATTGAAAAAGAAAGTTATGTACCATAGAGCGAAGCATTTTGGTTATACGCACTCAAGTGTAGTAGCATGCAGTCAAGAACTCGATGTGTTACTCAATCAATACCAGAAATCCAATGATCTTAACATGGTCCCGAAAAGGAAAACCACCGTCAGATTATGACGGTGGTTTTTTACGTTGTCTGAAGGGATTCAAGATAATCATTCTATAGGATGACTGAAGATTGTATGGTTACATCGTTAGCTTACTCACCGATAAATCAAATGCCTTCCGAGACATTCAATTGTGTCCCCAAACTTAGTTTAGTATACGTTCTTGAACATAGATTGTTGTACGGGTTGTTGAACATTAATGAGAGAGTCCATCCTCAAAAAACACTGAAAAAATGGGATGTCCATTAACTCCTGGTTTTCTGAACAAAACCTTGTTTTTCCTCGGAAGATACCTGGACCCCCTTATTAAGCAAACCGGCCAGATTTGAGTAAAAGCAAGAGTTTTCGGGAAGGATAACGCTTCTTTCTTTTTCTCATTTGTCCAAATTAACGTGAAATATGTTAATTAGGTAGCATGTTAATGTAACTATCCATAAATTAAGTTAGTTAATTGGAAAGGAGTAAATAAGTTGAGTATTGTAGAAATGATACCAGGGCGATTGTACATTGGCGGGAAAATTTCTAGCGAAGATTGGATATTTATTCAATCAAATATATCTGCGATTGTGAACCTTCGCACCAAGCCTGACCGCCCTCCGTTTGATTTTTCAAACAGAATTATGATATGGACACCTATCACCATTTCAGTAGCTCCTAGTTTAGAATGGGTAAATAATTTGATGAACCAGCTCAATCAATTATTTGATCAAGGTCATCGAATATTAATTCATGACACGTTAGGGATTCAACGATTGGGCTTCGTTATTGCAGCATTTTATATGCAAAAATTCCGATTAAATAGTGAACAAGCACTTTATATGGTTAGGCAAAAGAAACCCGATATCAAACCTACAGAAAATTACATGGTTTTACTTTCACAGTATCAAAAATATCTCAACATACCTTAAATTATCCTCGTTATTATTGTTATCCACTTGACTATTCGCCAGGAAAGTCATGACAGTTAAAGAAGCGCGTTGATTTTTTTCAACAACGGAACAAGTTAGTTGGAAAAGGGGAACTGATGTCTTGCCTCTTACATAATGTAGAAAGATATATGTAAGAGGAGGATGTTTTCAATTAACCAAATGCCTTTATATAGTCAACTAATTACCCCCCAACAAGCACAACAAATCGCCCTTCAAAGAATACCTGGTCAAGTTCTACATTTAGATATGGAAATGGAGAACGGTACTTTAGTGTATGAAGTCTTCATTTTGACATCACAAAACCGGATATATGAAGTAGAGATAAATGCGAAAACAGGAATAATTTATAACATTGAAGAAGAAAATGACTTTGATTAAACCATATTAAAAAACCGAAGGCGTTGTCGCGCCTTCGGTTTTTTAGTGTATCTCCCCTCTTTCATCCCCCTTTTCATTGTCTCTTCCATTTCGGACAGAAGGTGATCACTTCCCAATCCGAGTGTTATGTCAACCTATAGTGCAGCAGCATACAAAATCCCCGAAATGTTGGTGGGACCCAAATTACTGGTTTTCTGAACAAAACCCTGCGGTTCAGTGATTAAATCGATTTTAGGGGCAGTGTTTTTATTATTTTGGACATAAGAAAAAACAGACGGGGGTCACCGACTGCTTGACGTCTTGAAGATATAACCTAGATTTTGGATTAAATCTTTGTACCACCTTCAATTTACCAACTAATATATGCAACCGTCAATAATTGTACAACTAAATGGATAACTATTTGGTAATTCATTTACAGGTAAGTTTAGCTATGGTAATATAACTAAATATTCCCAATAATGAAGGAGATTGACTGATGAAAAAACTATTATTGCTTATTGCTTCACTTTCTTTAGTTCTTGCAGCTTGTTCTGAAGACAAAGAAGAGAAAAAAGTTACACCGACTGAAGGAACTAAATCTGAAGAAGCTACAACAGATGAAAAAGCGAACCCTGCTGGGGATATGATGAAGTTTTACTTATCAATCTCTCAATCGATTAATGCTGTAGATGCAGATCTAAATGCTTATGAAAATGTAGAAACTTTAGAAGTACCTCCAGAAGCTGCTGAGCTTAAAAAAATGCAGGAGGCTGCAAGAATAGCTGCTGCAAATGCTGCTATTAAAGTAGAAGAGTTAGAAGTGCCTGCTGACTTAAAAGCTCAGCAAGAAACAATTGACTCAGCATTAAAGAAAATACAAGAAGCTTATACAATGAAGTCAGACGCATTAGCTGCTGAAGGCGAAGTTGTACTAGATGAGGCAAATGCAAAATTTGAAGAGGCTGACACTGAATTAAATAAGGTACTTAAAGAAGTTGGCTTAGCAGAATCAAGCATTTCCATGGAAGTAGCACAATAAGAAAAAATCGTCCGTTTAATCGGACGATTTTTTTATTTAACATTATGTTAGTTGGTAAATATACAAATGTGAAGGATAACAATGAAGTCCCTTTTAGAATGTTTACAATTGAATACACCACGAAAAATATGTTAGTATTATAATTACAATACTGACAGTATTAATAGTTAGTACCGTTCGGGTATAGGCTGCATATAATTTAGGTAAGGATAGAAGGGAGATGCAGAAATGAGTGTGATTGAAATGGATAAAGAAAAGATTGAATCAAGGAAAATAACACAAACAGGCAACAGTTGGTCTGTGACAATTCCAAAATATATTATTGAACAAATGGATCTCGAAAAAGGAAAAGATATTGAATGGGTTTTCAATAAGGAAACTGGAGAAGTGAAAATGAGAAAAAAAGTAGATTATCAGGATTTGAATATCAATCCTAAATTGTTGAAATCAATGGATAGGACGATGAATAAATATAAGGGAATGTTTGAGAATTTGAAGGACAGATAGTCGTCTGTAAGGGGAAAGATAATTGAGCGCATACACATTTAAGGCAGAAGAGATTATGTTAATGCACGAACATGTAATGGCCGAAACAAATGATTCAGCGAATGCGGGCATTAAATACCTGGATCGTTTTGAATCCATGTTGAAAAGACCCCAAACTATACTGTTTGGTGAAGAATCGTTTCCGAGCATTTTAGAAAAAGCTTGTGTGTATTTTCATTCGATTTCAAATGATCACATTTTCATTAACGGAAATAAAAGGACGGCAGCTTATGTTTTTCTGACGTATCTTGACTTGCATGATTTAGTCCTCCATATGGACATTGATGAATTTGAGGATTATGTTCTCCAGATTACGGTTGAGGAGAAATATAAAACAAACGATGCCATTAGTTTCATTGTGGAAGATTTAAAACAGTTTGTCGGAGAAGTTAACATCCATCTGCATTGAATGTTTGAGGATGACGACTAAAATGATGACAATGGAACTTACCCTTTCGTACTATTTCTTCCCGTGTTTGCCATTAAGAGCTAAATAATTAAATAAAAAAGACTCAGACTCTCATTGAGAGTCTGAGTCTTTTTTATTTACAGCTTTTTTTAGCGTACTTCCCATGATAAGGATGAAAAGAGCAATAAAGGCACCGGACATAAGAAGGTTTTTTGTCCAATTAAAATCACTTTGATTGTTATAATCTGTACCCACTAAAATAGCAAACAAACCTATAAAAAGAGCAATATACAAATAGTTTTGGTTAAGTTTCATAGTAATACCCCTCTACAATAAAATATTAGAATTATTAATATAAACAATTTTTATAATAACTTAATTTCCAATTATTCACTATTAATCCTTTAAAAATTAGGGAAATAAAGTAATTAAGCATCATACATGAAGCGAAGTTGAGGATGGAAATATTAAGTTAAATACTTCTTTATTTAGTCTATTTACCAAAAATCCGCGATAGGAATCCCTTATTGACTGGCTCCTTAACTACTTCTTCAGAGGTTTCTTTTTGTTTGAGTAAATCCCCTAAAAGATTCTTAAGTTCTTCATTTTGCTTCTTTATTTCGGAAATTTCATTTTTGGTACCTTGATTTTTCATTGTTTCTTGGTTTCCGAGTAACTTAGTTTGATTCTCTACGATTCCCCGCAGTTCCGAAATCTCATTTCGCATTGCTGAAAATTCGACTGCAATTGTTTGGAAAAGTTCCGCAGCACCCGATTTTTCAAGAGCTTTTTCTAAAATTACAGCCATCTCTTTTGCTTTTAATTCTTCTTCTTCTTTTCGTTGCAAATTATTATATAAATTATGTTTAATTAACTCTTCTTTAACGTCCACGAATGTTACGTTTCCACCACTTGCAAAAACGTCTTTAACTTTTTCTATTTTAGGAAATTCCGTTGATGGAATCCAACGTCCAGTCGAACGTTTATCCGATTCAATTAACCCTTTATTACACCAAACCCTTAATCGGGGCAGCTCAATTTCGAATTTTTCAGCAACTTTTCCAATAGAAACCCATTCTAATTCACCCATTTTATTACCTCCTATTCGCTTCTTTTGGAATTAAGGATTTCCATTGACCTTTTCAACCTTAATTAACTATTAAACAAACCCGATTCACCTTTAATTGATATACGATATATATAAATTAATAATCATTGCTATTATAGCTTATTCAGACTTAATTTACTCTAAATCCTTGATGAATCACCTGTATTTCAAGTGTGGAAATTATCTAACACTTTTTTTGGGGGGGAGAAGGGGAGCATATCGATAAGTGTCAACGGTAAATGTCTGACTGGAACGCTAGTGGAAGGAATTTAAGGAGTGGACACGTGAGGTGATCTTCACCCTGTTTTTGGTTCTCACCCCACGTGAGAACCTGCCACCCGGCGAGGGGGTTTTGGGTTAGTGGGTACCTGCTCTTGATCTCTTGGAAAAGAACGTCCGCAGCCGGACGTTCTTTTCTTACTCTTGAACTGGGGGAAGGACAGCATCCGGCAGGAGGAAGTTACCCCTACACTCACCCTCGGAGAGCACACCTTTACGCA
>JBFELW010000165.1:0-5326 GCA_041551995.1 Paenisporosarcina sp. | reverse complement strand
TGAAATATTCGTATTGAGCCTAAAAATTATCTTCGCTATATTATGTGTACATTGCTAAGTAAGGGAAGGTAGGAGAGATATGGATGTTAGAGAGTTAAGAAATTGCTTTGGACAATTTGCGACTGGTGTAACGGTCGTCACATGGAAAGACGATGAAGGTGAAAGACATGGTATAACAGTGAACTCGTTTACTTCAGTTTCCTTAGACCCTGCACTTGTGCTCGTTTCAATTGCCAAAAACGCAAAAGCTTGTAAAGCCTTAAAAAACCGATCGTTCGCAATTAATGTGTTATCTGAATCTCAAGAATCATATGCTTGGCAATTTGCTGGTCGTCCAGACGAAAACCTCGTCGTTGAGTGGGAAGATGAGGATACAAATCGTATTCCACGTTTAAAAGATGCACTTGCAACATTTGAATGTACGCCCTGGGCAGAATATGAAGGTGGAGATCATATTTTGTATTTAGGGAAAGTGGAGAATTTTTCATATAGTGATGCAGATAGCCTTCTCTTTTTTAGAGGGAAGTTCATCAAAAAAGAAATAAACCAGCTGCTGTAGACATTTAAATATTGGAGGAATGAAAGATGGGAATTAGAACAGGAGCCGAATATATTCAGGCTGTGAAGTCACGTCAACCAGAGGTTTGGTTAGGCGGAAGAAGAATAAAAGACTTAACGCAAGAACCAATCTTTAAACAACCAATAAATGAATTAGCTAGACTGTTTGATTTACAACATGACCCTATGTATCAAGACAAAATAACGCATGTATGTGAAGAAACAGGTGAACGTGTAAACAATGCTTTCTTAGTACCTCGTAATGGAGAAGACTTGAAAGCAAGAAGACAATTATTTGAAGTGTGGGCACAAGCAACATTTGGATTGATGGGTAGAACTCCAGATTTCCTCGGAACGGTAGTCACTGCAATGGCATCAAATGACTGGTTCTTCAGACAGTATGGAGAGCGGTGGGGAGATAATATTGTCAATTACTATAAATATATAAGAGACAATGACCTCTTTCTAACACATGCCATTATTAATCCTCAGAATGACAGAAGTAAAGCTTCAAATCAGCAGGAAGATACGTACACACATTTAGGAGTAGTGAATGAAACTGAAGAAGGTTTGATTGTAAGAGGGTCCAAAATGTTAGCAACTCTTGCCCCACTTACTGATGAAGTCATTATTTATTCTTATCCAAGCTTTAAACCTGGAGATGAAAAGTATGCGATTGCATTTGCCCTTCCGATTGACACACCAGGATTGCGGATTTTATGTCGTGAAGAAACTCAAAATGGGACGAGGTCAACTTGGGATCATCCACTAGCATCAAGATTTGAAGAAATGGATGCATTGTTAGTGTTTAATGACGTTTTAGTACCATGGGATCGTGTGTTTATTAATCAAAATGTGGAAGCGGGTAACTTACTCTATCCTAAAACGGGCATTAACTTACAGCCTTCTCATCAATCGGGTATTAGAGGACTTGTTAAAATTTCATTTGCCACGGAAGTCGCATGTTCAGTAGCAGACGCTGTAGGGGTAGATGGTTTCTTAAATGTTCAAAACCAATTAGCTGAACTTTTACAAGGTGTAGAAACGATCAGGGCATTAGTTCGTATTTCTGAATATGAGTATGTCATGACGCCTTATGGTGAAGCAATTCCATCTATCGTACCACTAGAAACCATTCGTGGAATACTACCTAAATTGTACCCAAGAGCAATCGAGATTTTACAAACGATTGGCGCTGGCGGACTCTTAATGTCACCTACAGGCGCAGACTTTTCTAATCCAGAATTAACAGATGATATGAGCAAATATTATATCGGACGCGAAGGTGTATCAGCTGAAGAACGCGTACGGTTATTTAAATTAGCATGGGATCTTTGTGGAGAAGCATTCGGACAAAGACTAGTCCAGTATGAGCGCTATTACTCAGGTGATCCGATTCGTAAAATGGCTATGTTTTACAATGCACATAAACGAAATAATCCAACCTATCCAATGGTGGAAAAAGCCCTTCGTGATTCATTAGAAATGGCGAAAACAACAGTTCCGAATTGATTTTGATTTTGATAGTAAAAGAATTTAGTATTTCTCTCGTTCATAAAGTAGTCATGTGATTTTATGTACATGTAACACAACTAAAAAAGTGGAGGTAATACGAAAATGACAAAGTCTACAATGACACAGTTAAAAGCGTTTAATTTATTGGGATGGATTGAGGAGAATAAGGGGCAGCTTAAACCACCAGTTAATAATAAAGTCCTTTGGGAAGATTCCGAATTTATTTGTATGATACTGGGTGGTCCAAATAAACGCCGTGATTTCCATGTAGACCCTTCGGATGAATTCTTTTATCAAATCAAAGGGGACTGCTTTGTTGAAGTGATTAATAAAGATGGAAACCGAGAAGTTGTTACTGTAAAAGAAGGAGAAGTGTTCATGTTACCAGCAATGGTTCCGCATTCTCCACACCGGGTTGCTGATACGTATGGTTTAGTAATTGAACGTAAACGTGCTCAAGGTGAATTAGAAGATTTCGTTTGGTTCTGTGATGAGTGCGATCATAAAATGCATGTAAACCGTGTTCAATTAACTGACATTGAGAAGCAAGTTAAAGGCGCAATTGAAGAGTTTAATAGTAGTGAAGAACTTAGAACTTGTGAGAAATGTGGGCACGTCATGTCAGAGGAAGTAGGACTATGGAAATAAGAGTAGATTTTCATACACATATCATTCCAGAGGAAATACCGGAATTTGCACAAAAGTATGGTGGAGCACGTTGGCCAACTTTAGAAAAGACATGTTCTTGTGGTGCAAATATAATGGTCGCTGGAAAAGTATTCCGTGAAGTGACTGATCAAGCTTGGAGCCCAGAACGAAGAATTCGTGATATGGATGAAGAGGGTGTTGATATTCAAGTGTTATCCCCTATACCAGTTACGTTTTCTTATTGGGCTGAAGCAGAAGCAGCAGAAGAAATGTCCAAAATCCAAAATGACTTTATTAGTAATACCGTTAAACAATATCCAGATCGTTTTATCGGATTAGGAACTGTACCGTTGCAGGATGTAGAAGCATCAATCAGAGAAATGGATCGTTGTGTGCATGAGCTAGGGTTAAAAGGTATAGAAATTGGGACGAATATTAATGGTAAAAATTTAGACGATCCAACCTTTACAGCATTTTTTGAAATGGCCGAGAAGTGGGAAGTTCCATTATTCGTTCACCCATGGGAAACATTAGGAACAGAACGAATGCCTCGACATAATTTCATGTACACCGTTGGCATGCCAAGTGAAACCGCCTTAGCCGCTGCCAGTTTGGTTAGTGGTGGTGTGATGGAAAAGTTTCCTCGTTTAAAGGTTTGTTTTGCGCATGGAGGAGGATCTTTTCCATACATTCTTCCACGTTTGGACCAAGGGTGGAAAGTCTGGCCGCATTTAAGAGTAACGAGTGAACCGCCAAGTCATTACGCTAAGAATTTTTATTTTGATTCTCTAAACTACGATCCGTTGACCTTGAAATACTTAGTAGATTCTTTTGGTTATGAAAAAATAGTCATGGGATCGGATTACCCGTTTTTATTAAGAGAAATTCCGCCTGGTAAGGTGATCGATGACACTCTTGAACTATCTAGCGAACAAAAATCGGCTATTTTAGGTAAAAACGCGCTTGATTTTTTAAACATTAAAGTAAAAGAAGTGGTTGAAAGATGAACACTCCAGAAGAGAAATTAACAGAATTAGGCTTGACACTCCCTCCCATTAGACCCGCATGGGGGAGTTATGTCAGCTGTGTAAGAACCGGAAACCTGTTATTTACAGCAGGGCAGGGTGTAGATGAATACCACGGGAAACTAGGTAGAGAATTAACAACGGATGAAGGATACTTAGCAGCTCAACAATCGATGCTGAACTTATTAAGAGTCGTCAAAGAAGAAATTGGTGAGTTAAGTAAGGTCAAACAGTTCGTGAAAATACTAGGCATGGTTAATTGTACGGAAGAATTCACTGAACTCCCTGCAGTCATGAACGGTGCATCTGATTTAATCGGGAACGTCTTTGGAGACAAAGGCAAACATGGACGTTCAGCGGTAGGAATGGCTCAATTACCAAATAATACAGCAATCGAAATAGAAATGATTATTGAGATAGAAGATTAGGAGGAACACCAGTGACTAATGAGGTGGTAGCTGAAAAGATTCATATCCAGGATGCAAAACTTTTTATTGATGGGAGATATGTTGAATCTCTTTCCGGAGAAACCTTCGATACGATAAATCCAGCAACAAATAAAAAGTTGGCCACTGTTGCTAATGGTGGTAAGGCTGATGCCCAATGGGCCATTGATGTTGCTCACCGAACATTTGCAAGTGGCGTTTGGAGCAAGATGCCTGTTGAAGAAAGGTCACGGATCTTGTGTAAAATGGCGGATTTAATCATGGAGAATGTTGATAAACTTGCCTATGTTGAAACATTGGATGTAGGTAAGCCCATCAAAGAAAGTCGTGGGTTTGATATTCCTCGTGCGGCTTCCAACTTCCGTTTTTTCGCTGAAATGGCGAAATATATGGTGCATGAACACTACGATATGAGTAAGCATATGTCCTATGTTCAATATGTGCCTGCGGGTGTTACGAGTTTAATTATTCCGTGGAATTTACCTTTTATGCAATTGACATGGAAAGCTTCCGCTGCATTAGCTGCTGGAAATACGGTTGTCGTTAAACCTGCTTCCTATACGCCTCTAAGTGCAGTTATGTTAGGTGAGATTGCAAATGAAGCAGGGTTACCACCTGGCGTATTAAATATTTTAACAGGACCAGGAAGTACAGTTGGAACTGAAATGTGTCTAAATCCTTCTATTCGCAGAATATCATTTGTAGGTGAGTCAACTACAGGGAAAACCGTCATGCGGAATGCAGCTGAGAATTTGATACCGGTTTCACTAGAGCTTGGAGGTAAATCAGCGAATATTATATTTGATGATGCTGATCTGGACGAAGCTGTAACGGGATCAATTGAAGCGATTTATCGTAATCAAGGCGAAATTTGTTTAGCAGGTTCTCGAATTCTCGTACAAGAAAGTATTTATGATCTGTTCTTAGACAAATTCGTAGAAGCTGTTAAGAAAATTAAAGTTGGAGATCCTACGGATGAGTCAACAGACATGGGAGCTCTAGTGTCTCGTGGTCATTTAAAAACCGTTGATGACTACGTACAAATCGGTCTTGAACAAGGGGCGAAGCTTGCCTATGGAGGTAAGGTTGTCGCAAATCTTCCAGAAGGCAATTTCTATGAACCTACCGTTTTAT
>JBFELW010000164.1:0-5352 GCA_041551995.1 Paenisporosarcina sp. | reverse complement strand
CATCAACGAAAGCAGTTGGTTTTAAATCCGAGAAGTGATTATTCAGAAGATGACGTGCTACCATCGTCCCTGCAGCACCCGCTCCAACAATTAATGTTTTCTTGTGCTCCACTTGTTTGATTTTCAAATATGTATCTCTCCACATTCTCCAAGATAGACGTGATCCTCCAATTAGTAAGATATGAAGCATCCATGTAATGATTAGCGCTCTTATTAAAATATTTCCCGTAACGAAGAACTGTACTATCGCTAAACACGCTATTGAACCCGTAACTGCTTTAAAAATAGAGCTTAATTCTCCAATCGAAGCATATTCCCATACTTTTCGATACAATCCAAAATACCAGGCCAAGAAATGATGTGCAGAAAACAAGGTAATAGAGCTTGCTATTAAATACCCGTTTTCTAATGGATTTCCTATTGGGTATAAAAAGAAATATCCGAAATAGATAGAGAATAGAACAATACTTGAATCTACAACGAAAAGCATTGAGAGTCTTTTATTCATTGCCATCGTCTCATTTCCTTTCCATTTATAATTACCATTCGATAAACTGTAAATATATTACCAATTGTACACTATACGTCAACGGGTATATTATCTACTTATGTCGAATGGTGGTTTTATTCCTAATTTATTCAAGAAAATAATCCCCACCACTTTTGTTTATCTAGTTCTTCTGGCTCAAGTAGAATGAAATCTTGGTTTGTTATGATTCTTGCATTATTTTCTAGTAAAATATCCGTTAATTCATGACGTTTATGTTTATCTAAATAATCAAGGCCTTTATTAAACAAAAACGGTCTAGTGGTGCTGTTATGTACGTCTGATCCATAAACATGAACAAGATGTGCATCCACTAACTGTAACGCTGTTTTTTGAATAGATTTCCCAAAGTGTCCCGCTAAACTTCCTGCTGTTACTTGTGCTAATGCTCCGTGTGTAATTAAACGGGCTAAACGACTAGGTTTTTCCGCAATTGCTTTATTTCTTTCCGGATGCGCAATAATTGGAATCATATTTTGGCTTAATAACTCTTGAATAATTTGAATCGTGTATGCCGGAATCCCTTGAGAAGGGAGTTCTAATAAAATATATTTTGAGTTTGCTAATGACAATGCATCATTAGCAGCAAGTTCTGTTGCAATAAAATCCTTCAACCGAAGTTCTTGTCCCGGATAGATTTGAATGGACAAGTTATTTTCCTTTGCTAGTTCATTTAAAGATTGAACTTGTTTCAAAACTACTTCCTTGCTCACATGAAATTGCGGGTGGTACGCATGTGATGTTGAAATGATACCTGTAATGCCTTCACTTACTGCCTGGTTTAAAAGTTGTAAGGTTTCTTCCACTTTACCAGGTCCATCGTCTACCCCAAATAATATATGGCTGTGCATGTCTATCATATTGTAGTCCCTCTATCCTATAAGGTTATAAATAACAAAAGAGTAAAAAGGCTATATCCGCCTTTTTACTCCGTCGTACCATAATACTGATAATAATGATGTTCTTTCCCAAGTGTGAAGTTATTTAGAACTACCCCAATAATATGTGCTTTTGAAGACAGGAGTAAGTCTTTCGCTTTACTTGCACTTTCCTTCTCAGTTTGCCCAGCACTAATGACCAATACTGTTCCCTCGCATTTATTTGCAAGGATTTGTGAATCAGTAACTGATAAAACAGGAGGTGCATCAAAAATAATTAGATCATAAACCAATTTTAATTCTTCTAAAATTTGGTCCATCGTTTTCGATCCTAAAAGTTCTGCAGGATTAGGTGGAATGGGACCACATGTAATAATATGAAGATTATCTGTTCCACTATCCTTAATAACATCTTGTAACACGGCTTTTCTCGTTAATAGATTAGATAATCCTAATGTATTCGTTAAATGAAATGTATAATGAACGGTTGGTTTACGCATATCAGCATCTATTAAAAGAACCCGCTTTCCTTCTGATGCAAATGTAAATGCTAGATTCGATGCTGTAGTTGATTTTCCTTCACCCGGATTTGCCGAAGTGAATATTAACGTTTGCAATTCTTTATCTGGAATGGAGAAGTTAATATTTGTCCGAACAGTTCGATATTGTTCTGAAACGAATGACTTCGGGTTCGCTCTAGTGATTAGCTTTCTAGCCATCTGTTGAACTATTTTTTTCTTTTTAGCCATTAGTAACCCCCCTCACTCTCCGATTTATAACTTGCGTTGATTGTGCTGCTGCCATATCTTTATCCGGTATTGGACTAACTAGCCCCAACATAGGCAATTGTAGTAAGTCTTCAAGATCTTGTTCCGTTTTAATTGTTGTATCCAAGTATTCTAATAGGAATGCAACTCCAACACCTGCCATCAATCCCACAACTGCAGCGATTGCCATGTTTAGAACAGGATTCGGCTTAATTGGAGACGGATCTTCAGGTAATTCAGCTGGTGCTAAAATGTTTACGTTATCCACATTCATTAAAGTTTTAATTTCGGTTTGGAACACACTAGCTATCGTATTTGCAATGTCAACAGCTTGTCCAGGACTAGGATCTTCTACAGCTATATTCACAACCTGAGAGTTTTGAGCACTGTTCACTGTAATTTGATTGTTAAGTGCTGTGGTTGAAGTATCTAAGTTTAACTCATCAATTACCTTTGAAAGAATCGCAGAACTTTTAATAATGACATTGTATGTATTGATTAATTGAAGGTCCGCTTGAATATTTTGTGTGTTAAATTGAGTAGCTTCTACTTTTTCTTGATTGACTAAAATTTGTGTAGACGCTTGATAGATGGGAGTTAGAAAAATAAAACTAATGAGACCACTTACTGTAATTGCGGCGATTGTCATTAAAGCTATAAGAGACATTCTTTTACGTAACGTTTTAAATAAATCTTGAAGACTAATAGTTTCTTCCATTCAAGTTACCCCTTTTTTATATACATTTCGATAATCTTAAACAGTATATCATAGAAAATGAATATTAGGATTGACTATTTTTTTAAAGTATATATAGGAGTCGTGTTATGAATATGGTATCTTTAACAAGGTATATTTGAATGAAGGGGAGTTTCATATGAATACAAAACAAGCAATCGTGGTCATTGTTTCCATCGGTTGTATGATTATACTAATCACTTCTTATTTA
Organism: Paenisporosarcina sp.; assembly: GCA_041551995.1. Classification (GTDB taxonomy): domain Bacteria; phylum Bacillota; class Bacilli; order Bacillales_A; family Planococcaceae; genus Paenisporosarcina. The sequence continues at coordinate 2,213 of JBFELW010000164.1, read as the reverse complement.
ATATGGCAAGGACGTCTAGAAACTGTAGCAAAAAATGCTTCTGCTCGAGACATACTAATTGAAGCTAAACCCGACCCTCAAAAAACAAGTGAAGAAATAGATAAAACTAACGAATTAACTTCGGATAAGCTTACTCGTTTGATTCAACAAATGGATAATGCTACAAAAGAAGTTGTATTAAATAGATTTGAACAAAATAAAACTGTTCAACTATTAATTGTGGGATCTGATGCCTTGAATAGTGGAAGTCCGGGATATGCAGAGCGATTACAAAATAATATAACCTCTGCCTATGGTGATTTTTTTGAAGTAGATGTCTTACCATTCTCTGGTACTATCACTGAATTTCTTGAACAAATCGAGGATGGAACAATTAACTTGGACAATGAGTACGATATTGTTCTACTTGAACCATTTACAGTGAATAATAATGGGGTCGTTGTAGTTGAGGATGCTTTTGAGAACATTTTAACCATTGAAAAATTTATTCAGGGGAATGTTGAAGACGCTCAACTTATTGTGCACCCTAGCTATCCAATATTCGAATCAGTATATTATCCAGTCGAAGTCAATGCATTGAAAGATTATTCACTCGCAAGTGGCCTTTCTTATATCGACCATTGGACGGTATGGCCAAATGTTAATGATGAACAATTGCAAACCTATTTTAATGAAGACCGTACTTTAAATAGCGAAGGCGCTAGCCTTTGGACAAACGCATTAAGTTCATATTTTATTGGTGAATAATGGAGGGAATCGAATGAAAAGAATGGATATTAAGAAGAAGAAAAAATGGCCTTGGATTGTAGGTATACTTGGTGTGTTGTTCCTAATCGGTGGTGCCTATATCCTTAGTGTATACTTCAGTTTCACTTCTGCCTTAGAAGAAATACACGAGCCTATCGAACGTAAAGTCTCAGAGAAACGAAATCAAGAAATTGTTTTTGAAGAGAAAGATCCATTCTCAGTCTTATTACTAGGTGTTGATGAACGTGAAGATGATGCAGGGCGTTCTGACACGGTTATCGTTATGGCTGTTAACCCTGCTGAAAAGTCAACAAAGATGGTGAGTATCCCCCGTGATACCTACACAGAAATTGTTGGCAAAGGCATTCAAGATAAAATCAACCATGCCTACGCATTCGGTGGAATCGAAATGTCGATGGATACAGTAGAAGAATTAATGGATATTCCCATCGATTATGTCGTTCAAGTGAATATGGAAGGTTTTGCTGATATTGTAGATTCAGTTGGTGGAGTAACTGTCAATAACACATTAGATTTTTCTAATGGAGGACAAGATTTTCCAGTTGGAAATATTAACTTAAGTGGTGAAGAAGCTTTATCGTTTGTACGTATGCGTTATGAAGATCCAAAAGGCGATTTTGGTCGTCAAAATAGACAAAAGCAAGTAATACAAGCGATATTGAAAGAAGGTGCTTCCGTAAATAGTTTACTGAATTACCGTAGTATCTTCAATGCGCTAGGAGCTAATGTAAAAACCAACATGGAGTTTAACGAAATGGTAGATGTTCAGGCTAACTATCGTGACGCCGTAGGAGAAGTAGAACAACTGTACTTCGAAAAAGGAACAGGCGGAAAACAGAATGGCGTTTGGTATTACTATATGGATGAGGCTGAACTGAAGAAAGTACAAGATGAACTGAAAATGCATTTGAATATGAACGAATAGAAATAGCCCTAGCAAGCGGTCACCGACCACTTGCTAGGGCTATTTTTTTACATAGAAAAGAGAATATATTTACAAGTGATTGTAGTGAAAGGCGGACGCTTTCCGCGGGCGAGCGACAAGCCTCCTCGTCGCTGAAAAAACCGTTGCTCCTGCGGTTACTCGTCGCAAACGAATTGTACACAATTCGTTTCCTGCGGGGTCTCGTCTGTCTCGCTATTTCCGCAGGAGTCGCCGCCTTCCACTTCAATCACTAGTATTAGATGATTCCTTGTTGCTTGGAGTGCAGGCGCTTGGAAAACAGCTACTCCTGTTTCTGCATCGCTAACGCTAGCTTCGAAACATGAAAGTGCGTTGCATCGCTACGCTAGCTTAATCGCAAAGGCTATGATCAAATTCTCTTTGACCTAGCCTTTCCAGCGGGAATAGCGTGACAGGAACCGCAAGGTTTATTTGACATCCCCATGCTTTGTTGCTTGCTTGGAGTACAGGCGCGTGGTAAACATCTGCTCCTGTTTCTGTT
>JBFELW010000163.1:0-5352 GCA_041551995.1 Paenisporosarcina sp. | reverse complement strand
TCTACTTGGAACGTTTGCTCATTTCTTATGTGTGTATTTCTACGTTTTATAAACACAACTCGATATTTATTCTTAAGTCTAGGCACTACCTGCTAGGCTTTTTTGTTTAGTTTAGAACATGACTGCTACCCAACCTATTCTTTTAAAAATTCATATACTAACTCGAATACAGATAAAGGAGGTACCCATTTTTGGTTAATCGATTATTTCCATTTCTTTTCCCCGTTGATGACTCGCCGAACTTTGGAAGTCCAAACTATCCTGGACAAGGAGGGCCAGGCTTTGGAGGTCCGAATTTCCCTGGTCAAGGTAGACCACCTGGTTTCCCGGGGCAAGGAGGTTTTCCTGGATTTCCAGGACAAGGAGGATTCCCAGGACAGGGCGGATTTCCTGGACAGGGAGGTTTCCCGGGTCAAGGCGGGCAACCTTCCACTGGTGCACCAACAAGCCCGCCGCCATCATTCGTTCCACAACAATCGACTAGTGCTGGAGGAGGCGTAGGGGCTTTTGCTGTAGATCCAGGGGCCATTCGAGGATGTTTGTTCCGCTTTACGTACGTATGGCTAAGAAACGGTCGATCTTTCTGGTTTTATCCAACATTTGTTGGAAGAGATTCAGTCGCTGGTTATAGATGGAATAGATTTAGATGGAGCTATTATGGAACCGATTTAGATAGAATTTCATCTTTTCAATGTTTTTAAATCCATATCCTGTTGCATAAAGAAAGAGGACGTTCTCAAGGTCAGTAACCTGACTAGAGAACGCCCTCTTTCACATATTATTGGGCTTCTATTATTCGTATAAATTCCGATTCACTATTTACACCAAAGTAAGAGAATCCTGATTCTCCATTAATATCTTCAAGATCTGGGGATGCACCATATTCATAAAGCATAAGAGCCAGTTCATAATTCTCACTGTATAAGGCATCTACCAGGACACTTGAGTAATCATGCTGTGAATTGGGATTTGCTCCTGCTTCTAATAACTTTTCTGCCATTCTAGTATCTCCATTATATACGGCATATCCTAAAGCAGTGAAACCCTCAAAGTCTTGTACTTCTAAATCCTGATCATCAAGAATTAATTGATCCACTATTTCGTAATTACTCTCACTAACAGCAATCATTAGTGGAGTCTGACCATCTTCATCCATATTTGATAAAGTTTCTGCGTCAGCTATCCCCTCTGAAAAGGCAGCAGGTAGTATACCTCCATATAACACCCCACCCACTGTAAGTAATAAGATAATACCGATATAAACTCCAAACATACCTCCAAATAACAAAGTTGCTCCAAGTGCGATTTTTCCATGATTTGATACGTAGGAAGGAGTTCCTTCTACACCCATAAAACGCCCGACTGCTTGAATTCGCTTCGGTAAGTGAGGGTGAGTGGATAAAACTTCACTTAACCACACAGCTACATTTGACTCACTGTGTATTTGCTCCAAATAAGCTTGTTCATTCACCTCTGAATATAAATCTTTACCAACACCTAATATGGTTAAAGCTCGTTTTGCAGCTATCCCATCTTTCGTATAGTAAGCAGCTTCACGGTCACATGTGTACTCACATGAACGGCTATATGCTTGAGAAAGAAAAGGAATAAAGTTTGCTGGAACTAAAAGAATATTCTTCCACACATGGCGCCGTTTAATATGAGACAGTTCATGAGCAATGATGAAATCTAATTCAGCCTCTCCACCCTGTCTAGCAAGTTCAAATACTTCTGAATAGATGACAACCATATCACGGCCAAAGAAACGGGTAGCAAATGCATTTAAAGCACCTTCCGACTGAACAATAAATACATCAGGCACTTTCTTTAGTCCCAATTCACTTGATAATGTAACTACTCGACTATATACATCGGCGAATTGATTTTCATGGATACGAATCCCATTCCCACGAATTGAGCCGAGCATCATGATATTTAGATAAAGCATAACAGCGAGTAGCCCCAAAGCTATAGCAATTCCTATAATCGATACAGCTGCTATTATGTAAACGAATATGCTAAAAATGACACTTAATACAAAATAAATCGTTTCTTTATCTGATGTTAAATTTTGTGTTTTCACACTTTACTCCCCTTTTTCATGAATCTTATGTACATAAAAAATTTACTCTATTTTATAGTTATCGTCAATAGAGTATAAATATTACATTTTTAACTACTTAATATGGTTTTACTTCCAAGGGGAATTTACTATTTCCTTTTTGAGAAAATAAAAAAACACGAAAGTATCTATGATTGATAAATCATAGGACTCTCGCGTGCATGTAAATTATTTTTTTAAGAAATGTTGAATTTCAGATAAAAGTACACCTGGCTTTTCCATCATACTCATATGACCTGCACCATTAATTAATATGTGTGATATGGAATCTTTACGCACAGAAAAAGTTTTCTCTGGTGGAATAACTTGATCCTGTTCTCCAGCAATTAGTAGAGAGCGAAGTTTACTATTCATGAGTACATGATTCCGGTCAGGACGATTCTTCATTGCCCTTAGCATACCGATAGCACCTTCTTCACTCGTCTCATAGCCGACTTCTTTTGCCTTTTCTATTTCCTTCATATGTGTCTCCAAGTTTTCTGGAGCAAACAATTTAGGAATCAAACCATCGATGAAATTAGAAATGCCCTCAGATCGCACTTTTTCAATAGACTGATCTCTTCCTTCTTTTGCTTCCTCTGAGTCAGGGTGAGCAGTGGAATGAATTAAGGAGAACCCATTTAGTCGTTCTTCATATTTTTCTGCAAATGCCAATGTAATGTAACCACCTAAAGAATGGCCAAATAATGTTACTTTATCTAATTCTAAACTGTCCAATAGCTCTTTCACCGTATCGGCCATATATTCAATTTCATAATTTCCTTTAGGAAAAGTTGAGTCTCCATGTCCTGGCAAATCCGGAACAATTACTCGATAGTTCTCGGACAAAGCAGGTAGTACTTGATCCCAGTATTCATGACTTCCGCAAAACCCATGTAGCAATACAATGGCATCTCCTTCACCATGGTCTCGATACGCTAAAGTTAGATTAGATAATTTCATTTGATGATGGCTCATCATAACAACTCCCATTTTAATTGATTTGTTCATACTTATACCCCATATATCAAGGCTTTAAGCAGAACAATCAAATTATGATAGGAATGTCATGGTAGAAATTTTTTTTAAAAGCATGAATTTTTACGAATGAAAAAGCATACGCTTAATACACGTATGCCCCATTATTATTGAAAGAATTTAATTAATTGATTACTCGATGGTTCTTGAAGCTCATATGTCTCTTCACTATTCGTTTTATTAACAACGTGTAATGTCGGAGTTTCTTTCACAATAAACTTCCAGTGTGACGCTTTTGAAGTACTAGCAGCTTTCACTTCTTCACGCATCATTTTTTTACGGAAATTAGCAAGCTTAGCAATTAAGAAACGCTCTTTATAACGAATAAGTAAATATCCGTTATGTGCTAAACGGTTATATTTATTTAAACTAACTTCTCGTAAATCGAAACCATTTGATTTATTTTGAACAGAAGGAGATAATACAAAGAAATCACGTTTCTTAAAAATGGTCGTATTTAAATGCTGAATCAGCCCTAATTCTTTTGTCAAAAATTCCTTATTTACCGCATTTGGAACTTGTGTTTTATCCATTTGTCACCTCTTCTAAAAAGTCTGTTATTATAAGTATACACTTTTTCGAATGAAATTTCACTTACTTGTTAAGCGAATTAATTATAAAAGACAAATCGACAATCAAACCGCTTACTTAAGTATATGACGTTTATGCTTCAAATATTCTTTTTAATGACTCTTTCAACTGAGGTTTTACATCAATTTCTGGACGAATCATCTTCACCTGAGCTTCAGCTTCTTCTACAGTACTAGCTAAGCGAAGTTCTAATAACGTAGCTACTGCCATCGTTCCTGCACGGCCTCTCCCTGTATTACAGTGAAAAAATATTTTCTTCCCATCTTGATAATCTTTGACAATTTGTTTAACTCCATTTCGGATAGATTCATCCTGAAACTCCCCATCGTCTACGATTGGTTGATGTTTACTAATATTACTTGAAGGCTCTGACACTTCTGCGCGCAGATCATAGACCACATCAATATGTTCAGATTCAATTATGTTTGGAACGTCAGTAACCCCACCGATAAAAATTCGATTCCCCACTAATGCTTGATATTTTTTTTCAGTCATTTTTTACCTCCTAAATAAATTCCAATTTAAGTTGTCCATTGGTTAACACAAGCTTCGCATTAAATTTCTTTCCTGATTTAGAGACAAAACCATTTAAAACATCCGTTCTTCCTTTTGTGCATAAGTCTTCAATGTGATTGGCAAACAGCTTTTTCTTTAAAAAGTTGGCAGGAAACGTCTGTTTACAACCTTCTTTATACGCTGAGCAACCATAAAAATTCTTTCTCGAAATAATTGTTCCTTTTTGACAAGTCGGACAAGTTGCCACTTCTTTCTTTTCAAACGTTTCAGTTGTCATTTGAAATGTTTTTTCATGGATTTGCCCCGGAACATCTTGAATGAGTTGATTTAAAAATTTAGCAATACTTCCTAAAAACAACTCCGAAGAACCACTGCCTGTTCCAATCTTTTTTAAATAAGCTTCCCATTTTGCAGTCATCGCAGGACTAGCTAGCAAATTGCCTTCTATTGCTTCACAAAGAACTCGTCCTTTCTCTGTAATCGAAACCATGTTTCTAGTTACTTTAATATAACCATGTCGTTTAATGGCCTCTATTATTCCGCTCCGAGTCGCTTCCGTTCCAAGCCCTTCTATTTCTTTCAAGATTTCAGTTTCCGCAACATCTTCTACAAATTTCCCACATGTTTTCATCATGGCAATCAGTTGACCTTCTGTGTAGGGTTTGGGTGGTGTAGTTTGCCCTTCTTTTATGTTAACTTTACTTTTCACTTGCTCATGGAGGGAAAGTTTTGGCAAGGTTGGTTCTTTCTCACCCTTAGGTTCTTTTTCATTAGAAAATAAGGTCTTCCATCCTTTTTCAACCTCTGTTTTTCCACTTGAGAAAAAGGAAAGACCGTTCACATCTGTTGTAACGGTAGTTTCTTGATATAAATAATTAGAATGAAACATCGCAAGCGTAGTACGTAAGACTTCTTCATACAAATTACGCTCTTCACTTGATAATTTTGTTAAAACCTTTTCGCTTGGGATCTTTTTTGTTGGTATGATGGCATAATGTTCCTGAACTTTAGAACTGTCCACATAACGTTTACTCGGCTTTCTTGAAGCAACTTCGAAAGGCTGCTGAATCAACTGTTGATAGGCTTCGACTTGGTTTTCAAGATAC
>JBFELW010000162.1:0-5375 GCA_041551995.1 Paenisporosarcina sp. | reverse complement strand
GATTCACTTCATGAAATCCGAATCCGAGAAGCGAAACGATTATTAAAAGAAACCACCATCACTCTGGATGAAGTGGCTCGCCTAACGGGTTATACGCATCAAACCTATTTCAATGCAAAATTTAAAGCTGCCACGGGTCAAACACCATCCCAGTATCGGTATGGATGAGACAAATTTCTAGGATGCTCTTAAGTACTTTATTTAAATAACCGGAATGTCAAAACCGTACATCTCACCATATATCGAATGTAAGACTTATTTAGGGAGATGGTGTGATGGTTCTTTGGATTGACGTATCCGTTACTAAACGTCAGTTAAAGCTGTACGATGCAAGTAAGTTATTGAAAACATATCCTGTCGCTGTAGGTAAGATATTGACGCCTACACCAACGGGGGATTATATCATTATTAATAAAGAATATAACCCTGGGGGACCATACGGTGTACTATGGATGGGTTTATCTAAACCTCATTATGGCATTCACGGTACAAACAATCCTTCCTCTATTGGTAAAGAGGTTTCCAAAGGATGTATACGAATGTATAACGATGATGTCACGGAGCTCTCCTCGCTAGTCCCGATTGGTACGAATGTATATATACACAAGTGAATCCGAAGGTTAAACAGGATCTATTATATAAAGAAGGGAAGTTATGAAAAGTGGCAATTTACATAAGAGAATTAGATGTAGCTGATGCAGAAGCCCTTTTAGAATTAAACCAAAATAATCGAACCATATTTGAAGGGATTTCACCTGTTACTGTAAACGCTTCATTTTACACATTAGAATCCCATTTGATGTTAATCGAAAATATGAAAGAGGCAAGGAAAATGGGTAGCCGATATGATTTTGGGGTATTTTTAGATGAAACCAACAAATTGATCGGTACAATTGCTCTTTATAAATTTAACCCTTCTATGAAATGTATACTGGGCTATTCGTTGGATAAAGACCATTACGGAAAGGGATATGCGACTGAAGCTGTCAGACGAATACTTGACTTTGCTTTTAATGAAGTTGGATTCCACCGGGTAGAAGCGGGAGCCATGCCAAGAAATATAGGCTCTACACGAGTTTTAGAAAAAGTCGGCTTCTTTAAAGAAGGACTGGCAAGAGACTACCTACAAATCAATGGCGTGTGGGAAGACCATTATATGTACTCCATCCTGGAAAGTGATACTTATGGAGAAGGAAGTTAAGTCATGGCTTAGTCACTTCGACTAAGCTTTTGTACTGGAAATTTAAGATTAAACGATGGAAGGAAATACATATGACACCACCAAAACATATTGTTTCAGCAGCTACAATTGTATTAAATGTTCAAAGAGAAATTTATTAATAAAAGGTCCTCGTAGAGGATGGGAGATGCCTGGTGGGCAAGTTGAAGAAGGGGAATCATTGAAGGATGCTGCGGTAAGGGGAACCAAGGAAGAATGGGGTATAGATATAGAGAAAATCAAATTTTGTGGCATCTTTCAAAATGTAGATGGCTCCATTTGTAATACATTATTTATAGGTAAAGCCATCGGAGGAGAACCAACAACTAGTTCCGAGAGCTTAGATGTTGGTTTTTTCCCGATCAATAATGCATTGGAAATTGTCACTTGGAAAAATTTCAGACAGAGAATTGAGTATTGTTTAAACGACGCGATACAACCTTTTTATGTAGAATTCGGTAGCGGTGAGGTAAAGGAGATTATTGGGAAGTTATAAGAAATAGATGAATCTTATTCATCTAACGGGGCTGGCTAGAAGTAGTTTAATCCCAATAAGTATACTTGAGAGTTAATAAAAGAGAAAACAGAGAAAAAGAATCATAGGACAAACAGTCCAGAAGAATAATGGCAAAAACCATACATATATTTAGGAGGGAAATCTAAATAAGGAGGGGCATAGTGGCAAATCCAATTGTCATAAGATCCTTGGATGAAATTCAGTTTTGGTCGAGAATCATGAAGGAACATGCTTTATTTTTAAGCTTAGGGTTTACCTATGATCAGAAGCAATTGATTGAAGAAGCCCAACAGTTCATCACCCTTTTTGAACGAATAGAAGAAAAATTAGCAAGTTACACTGTAAATACAGATATACGCCAAATTCAAGCTTTTAACACAGAGGTTTATCAAGCAGCTGTTGCCATTTGGTGTTACAAGAGAAAAGTATTAGGGTTAACATTACGCTGTGAAATCCGTACAAATAACTTTCCGTTATTAGTTGACCATGTCAGCAGAGAAGCTGCTTATTTTGCCAATAGATTAAAAGAACTCAACGAAGGAAAACTTGCCCTCCAACCAGACACCATTATCCAAGAAAATCTATTCTTTTTAAAGATTATGGCTGACCATGCCAAATTTATCGGACATCTTTTAGATCCTTCAGAAAGGAAGCTAGTGGAACAGGCGAGAGAGTTTAGTCATGATTTTGATCAACTGGTTTTCCAGGCGGTAGATTTGGACTCAATGCGTCCACAATCTGAAACTGTTCCAATTATGGATCAATTCTTAGATCAAAACAGAGTTTCAGTAGTTTCATTAAGGGATTTCAAGAAAACAGCAAGAGAATTAATAGAGGCATGTCGTATTAAAAGTAATATTCATCCACTCTTGGCTGACCATACATTTCGAGAAGCAGAGAGGTTTTTGGAAATTATCGATTTATTTGAGGGTCATCTTTCAAGTCCAGATCAAAAATAAATCAATTCAGCTGCCACATCCGGCAGCTTTTTTGTTTTCTTTGTAACATGTTCCTTCTAACAATCTTTTTTAGAAGAAAAGCAGAAAGAATAGTACAAATGTTATTTGGGATAAGGACAATTAAACTGTTATATTCTTATTGAAGTAAGGATATAATTTCATAAAATAGAAGGAGGGAAATTAATGATTAGTAAAGTCGTTCAAATTATGTTGTATGTAAATAACCAAGATGAGGCTGTGAATTTTTGGACGGAAAATGTAGGATTTAGTGTAATTGCTGAAGAAGATAACGGTAATGGAATGAGATGGATTGAAATTGCGCCAACAAAGGATGCAGAAACAAGTATCATTCTACACAATAAGGAAATAGTTGCTAAAATGTCGCCGGATTTAAATCTTGGAACACCCTCTTTAATGTTTTTTACAGAAAATCTAGAACAATTACATGAAGACTTATCCAATAAAAATATCACAGTCGGCGAAATTGTGAATATGCCTGCTGGTAGAGTATTTAATTTTGCGGATAGTGAAGAAAATTACTTTGCGATCATGGAAAAGAGTAGATAACAAGAAAGAAGTTTAAATACATTTTTGTTAAACGGGGTGCGTAATTTCAATGAGATCTAAAACGGACTGCAATCGATTATTGTTTTATTTGTAAATCGTCCAAATTGGTTAACTATTTTTAAAAAAATTGCACCGAAAATCGGTGCAATACGCTTTGTTAATTTATGTGTGGAAGCATTCTAGTTAACATAACTTGGTTGTTTCATTCCGACCGTTATTTTTCCGTTGTCTGTTGAAAGCTGAATTGTGTTTGTGCCTGCCCCGAATGTTGTCAGCGAATTTTTTTCTCCAAACACATTAATTCTTCCAAAGTCCACCTTTGTACGGATGGCTACATCTGTTGGTTTATTTTCAGCTTCAATTAAGATGCTACCGTTGTCTGTTTCAAAATCAATCATTCGATCCAGCGTTGTTGTTAGTAATGAAATCCTTCCATTATCTGTTTTCCCGAAAATTTTACCGTTTACATATTCCATTTTAATTCGTCCATTGTCTGTTTCTGCGTGAATGTTTTCAGCATCAACATGACTCAATTCAATCCTACCGTTATCCGTCGTTGCAACAAGCGTCTCCACCTGTACTTTACTAACTTCAATTCGGCCATTATCAGTTTCAGCGTTTATCGTAGTTGCTGCTATTTCATTTAATTTAATTCGACCATTATCAGATGTGGCTTCAATGGTTTTTCCTAGCATTTTTTCTGCGGAGATACTTCCATTATCCGTTTCGAGTATGATCATTTCATATAACTTTTTAGGAAGGGCAACATTTACTTTCACATCTTTTATTCCGAACAGAAAGCTAAAGAACTTAAGGCTTGGAGATTTCAAATTTATGGTTAGTGTATCTCCTATTACCTCGGCAGTTAACACCATTTTTTCTGGCGCATTGACTAACTCTACGGTTGTCACATCAGTTTCAGAAGGATAGACATATAAAGAGCCGAATTCAATATTCATGTCAGCCTTGGTAAATCGATTGTCTGGTATTGTGATCACTTTATTATTCGTATGAGAATAAGATTGAACCTTTTCTGGAACATGGTTTGCAAGTAATTCATCAGCAATTTCTTTAGGTGACCCAAGAGATGCTGCTATTTCAGTGTCAGATTTACCGTCCTCACGCCCGCTCGTAAAATATTCTTTAATGTCCTGTAGAATATCATTTCTTTCATCTGCCGGCAGTTGGTTTAGCGCTAGCTCTAATTGGTTCAAAAATTGTTGTTCAGTCATTTTTTACACTCTCCTCAATTAATGTATTTACCCCATTCGTAAAATTGTTCCATTCAATGATTTGTTCCTGTAAGTACGCTCTGCCTAAGTCCGTTAGTTTGTAGTATTTACGCGGCGGGCCTTCGGTTGACTCTTGTAAATAAGTTGTGAAGTATCCCTCTTTCGTCAAACGCCTCAATAGCGGGTATACAGATCCTTCAGAAATGGAGATTTGGTCTGAAATTTTTTGTACAAGTTCATAACCATATCGATCTTGTTTGTCTAATAAAACAAGTACGCAAAGATTAAGAACACCTTTCTTAAACTGAATATTCATTTGTTTCACCTCTCTCACTACTAATCAATAAACAGTACCTCTAAGAACACTATACCATCCAGTATTATTCTATGCAAGGTACTGTTAAAAGTTTATGTTATGGATATTTTATTTAAAAAAATGAAATAGATTGTAATTAGCAGAAAAGAATCTTCATTTTAATAAATAAAACATAAAAATATCACTAAATCATAATAAATAATCAGACTTTTCACGATATAATAAACATATGAATCAAGTAAAAGGGGATGTTGAAAATGAAAGCGAATACAACTGATCGGGTTATCCGTTATAGAGGAACAGAGTTGAATACAAAAGGGTGGCAGCAAGAGGCTGCGCTACGCATGCTTATGAATAACCTGGATCCAGATGTGGCAGAACGTCCTGAAGACTTAGTGGTATATGGAGGAATCGGAAAAGCGGCACGGAACTGGGAAAGCTTTGACGCGATTGTACGTTCTTTGAAAGAACTAGAAAATGATGAAACACTACTAGTTCAATCAGGTAAACCAGTGGCGATTTTTAAAACACATTTAGATGCTCCACGTGTCTTGATTGCTAATTC
>JBFELW010000161.1:0-5377 GCA_041551995.1 Paenisporosarcina sp. | reverse complement strand
TTTCTTTGGAAGCTCGCGAAGATAACCGAGATGGATTGGCCATTCGCTGGATGGCAGAGCGACTTCAAAAAAGGTCAGAGAAACATAAATTTATTTTACTTTTTTCTGATGGGGAACCTTCCGCTTATGGCTATGCAGCTAATGGCATTATGGATACTGCAGAAGCTGTCATTGAAGTAGAGAAGAAGGGGTTCCACATACTTCATTTGTTTTTAAGCAAAGAAGAACCAGCGAATGAACAAATGCAAGTCTTCCGAATGATGTTCGGGTCAAAAACTGTTACATCGAAAAATGTGGATGACTTTACCACTCAAACATTACGCTTACTCAGACGTATGTTATATATGATTGTGAAGTGAAATAGACTTTATTCATAAAATCACGGATTGAGGGGAACTACAACCGAGGTCACGACCGAACTAGAATGCTATCTCACTCGTCGATAAAACTAAAAGAGCTAATAAAAAAAACCGACCTCATGAACGAGGTCGGTTTTCATGTTCTTGATGGACGATGAGCAAACGTTGTTTTAGTTCATCTTCCATACGAGCAATCTCATGCTCGGCTGCTTTTCGTTTAACACGTCCGTCAGCTTGAATACGCAGTGTTTCTTCTATTGTTTGCAATAAATTCTCTTGTGTTTGTTTTAAAGTTTCAATTTCTACAATACCACGTTCATTTTCTTTCGCCGTTTCAATACTATTCATTTTCAACATTTCGGAGTTCTTAAGCAATAAATCGTTGGTTGTTTTACTAACTTGTTTTTGAGCTTCAACAGCTTTTAATTGACGATTTAAAGTTAAAGCGATAGCAATTTGATTTTTCCATAATGGAATAGAAGTCATGATGGATGATTGTATTTTTTCAGCTAATGTTTGGTTAGTTTGTTGAATCATTCGAATTTGCGGTGCACTTTGTATGGTAATTTGTCTAGAAAGTTGTAAGTCATATAATCGTTTTTCTAGTCGATCTAAAAATTGAGCCATATCATTTACTTCCTGATACGCCATTTGATCAGAAGATGCCTCTGCTTTTTGACGAAGGGAGGGGATAATCTCATTTACAATTTCATCCCGTTTAATTTCAGCCGCTGCAATATAGATATTGAGTGCTTGGAAATAGGTTTTATTCTGATCGTATAATTTATCTAACATTTGAACGTCTTCAATTAAGCCTCTTTTTGAATGTTCTAGTTGTATACCTATTCGATCTATTTGTGTACTTAACTTTTGATACTTAGTCATTAACTCCTGTACAGAACGAGAAACTTTACCAAAAATACGTTTAATGCCTGACTTCTTTTTGGTCGTTAATTCCTCTGGGTTTAATTGCGTTAGCTTGTCCATGAGATCCTTTAATATATCTCCGACGGGTCCAATATCCTTCTTCTGAACATGATCCAGCATTTGGTGTGAAAAACGAGACAATTCCGTTTGAGCATTTGCTCCATATGTTAATATTGCTTCATAATTACCTGCTGGAATTTGCGAAGCTAATACTTTTGCTTTTTGTTTTTCTTCCTCTGAAAGTCTTTCTAGAAACTGTACAGGTTTTGTTTCACCATTTGTAGATTCTGTTTGTTCTTGTGTAGTCATATCAAATGGTGAATTTAGTAAGTCATCCATGGAGTGAACTTTACTAGGAGTGATTTGTTTCTCAGTCATTCTTGATTTCTCCTTTCAACAGTAGAGATTTATCATGTTTTGCAAAGGACACTTTTGCAAAATCGAGTTCCATTTTTAAGTGTTCAATGTCGGAGGTTAATACTTGTCTTAAGTCTCGTTCCATTACTTCATTTAATTCTAGTAGAGTTTCACGTGTGTCTTGTAAAGCAATTTGTACATCGGTTGCTTTAACAGGATTGGAAACCAACAATGTATATTTAGATGTAAGTTCAACTGCAGAATCTAAGTGTGCATAGAAAAAAGGTTCAACCTGGTAAAACTTTTTAGGATTTGTACGAACGATTTGAAAAATCCGTTTCGCTAAACGATTCATTTCAAATAATTGTTTAAATGCACGAATGGATCGGACTTTGAGAAAGTAACCATTTAACTGATTTAACTTCTGTTTGGCTTCTTTTAATTGTGTTTGTATATGCCGATATTCAGGCATAGTAATACCATGCTTTTTCAAAATGATTCTCGATTGTATGAATTTTATTACTTGAGTAGACAGTGCATACGCACCGATCGAGGTCAAGAAAGCAAGAAAAAAGTTAATATCTAATCCGAACTGCAAGGAAATCCATGTGGTCAGAAAAACGGGAATGCTTGCTATATGTCGTATAATAAAATAAACAACATGTGTCATGTTGAATACCTCCTTAAAAGTTCATATTATATATACGAATGAGGCATTAAAAGGTTTCAAATCATTCAGCTACTATACAATGTCCGTCTCCATCGTTCGATAATTTTTCAATTCATCAAAAAATGTAACGGAGAATGAAGAAATAGATGCCAGTGGAGAAACTCCTTTTTGTATATAGTCAACAAATAAATCTAACTGTTCTTCCTCACCTTCAACTTCCATAACAATTTCATGTTGTTCAAATGCTCGACAAAAACCTTTTAGATTTAGTTCCATTGCTTTTTGTTTCGTTAAAAAACGGAAACCAACACCTTTAACATCTCCGTGCATAATAAAGTGAGCACGCTTCTTCATATATGAGCCTCCTGATTACTCTATTTAGTATTTACCAAGAATCTTTGTTAGTGTTAACTTATCGTAATTATCCTTTAATATCAATGGATTTGTTTAATGCCATCGGATTTTATCGTAACGTCTTTTTTGAATTGTAGTTTAAGTTGAATAAATAGACTTACGTTTTTATTTTGCTACAATTGTGGAAGGTAATAGAAAACAAGGGGTGATTCCAATGAATGAAGTTATCTATATGAAAGCTGATTATGAACCATGGTGGATGTTTTCTGGTTGGGAAAACACAATTGTGGACAAAAAAGAATTCGTAAGTGATGAAGATGCAAAACTATACTTAGATTCACTTCTAAAGGAATTTAGATTAAAGTATCCGAACGAAGATTCAAAAAAAGGTGCATTTTGGGCTTTTTGGACAGAAGATGAGCAAGAGTTTTGTGAGGCTTGTGATGACGATTTGCAAACTTATCACGGTATACTTTGGATTCAAAATGGAATCCCAGTTAGAGAACTTTAGTAATTCTTAAAGGTTCTTCTTCATTTGACAGAATATAGGGTAATGGTATACTCTTCATAACAATTGAATTTTTCAGCTAGAAACAATATTCACATATAATTCAACAGTGATCAGCGTTAGCTGGCACTATTGTATAATGTGGATTTTTTCATTTGACGGACTCAATTGTTCATTTTATTTTTTGGAGGTAATCATATGAAACAAGGTACAGTGAAATGGTTTAACTCAGAAAAAGGATTTGGTTTTATTGAAATTGAAGGGGAAGAAGATGTTTTTGTCCATTTCTCAGCAATTCAAAGTGATGGTTTTAAGACACTAGATGAAGGTCAAAAAGTTGAATTTGAAGTGGTTGATGGAAATCGAGGACCACAAGCTGCTAACCTAACTAAACTCTAATTTACTATGTACGAGGGAAACCAAACAAGATTAGAAGCATAGCCTAATGTAACTTAAATTGCACAAAAATATATAAATACTGTGAAAGACTAATTGGCACCGTATATATGTTGCGGTGCTTTTTGTATGAAGAAACTGCTCAGTCTAATATGAACTGAGCAGTGTTCCCTAATATGCTTTTTCACTCTACTGATTCCAAAGTGGATGTAACACTAAACTCTTCATCATCGTCTTTCATTATGAACTCTCTTTTTACTTCACCGTAATCTTTTACGATGTATTTACGGTTGATGCTACCACTTTCATTGTTCTCTTCTAACAAAATCACATTCGTGAAAGGTTGAAAAGGTGTCTCGACCGTTTCATTTACGCTAAGGATCTTCCAACCGTTGAAAGTTGTACCTTCTTTTAATGGAAGTTGGAGATAGGTGGAGATAGGTGGCAGTGCGTTTAATTCATCATTAGTTGGGTTGAATTCATCGTAGAATTCTCCTTCTTCCTTAATCAAAACGATGGCTTCATCAGTGATTCGGTATGTTCTCAACATTGTCGTTCCGCCATTCTCTTCAAAAATCGATACGGTGTTATCATTATGCCATTGTGTGCGGGAACGATAAGATGCATATTCATTTCCTTCACCTAAGTAATTCGCAATGGTACCATCAGGCATGAAAAAGATCGATAGTTGAACTGTATCTTGTTCAGATTCACTCGGTTCTTCAGATTCCTCAGCTTTCTTAGGTTCTACACTAACATCGGGTTGATTTTCTGAAGGTTTTGGCTGTTCTGATTCACTCGAAGATTCAGTGACAGGGAGTGTACAAGCACTTAAAAGTAATACAAGACATATCGTGCCCACAGCTTTAAACCATAACTTCATTATGCTACCTCCTGTTTGTAAGATTAGACGTTAATAATGGGAAAACGTTTCAATAGTCTGTTTTTTTGGTATAGTAAATTAGAAGGAAGGGGAATTAATTAACTATGACTCAATTTGAATTAAAACAAGATTTACCGACACCTCAAAAACAACAAGATTTCTATGAGAAGCTTCGTGCTAAAATGACTACTTTCCTAGAAACAAAATCAGGAAAAGCAAATAAATATGCAGCTTACTTGCTTTTTGCTCCAGATATGTTTCATTTACTTACAAAAGCGTTATTAGATGATCGTATTGATGGGAAAAGTAAAGCCATTATTGGTAGTGGATTACTATACTTTATTGCACCGTTTGATTTTATGCCTGAAGGGTTAATAGGTCCCGGTGGTTTTATGGATGACATTATCGTAGCTACTTTCATCGTGAATATGCTTTTGAATAAGTTTTCTCCTGAAATTCTAGAAGAACACTGGGCAGGCGACCATAAACTGTTAGATACAGTTAAGAAAATTTCAGAGACAACTGATGGTCTACTTGGTAAATTACCAGCACGATCTCTATTAAGCCGATTTTTAAAACCAACTAAATAAAAAATGAGAAGGGGATATCCCTTCTCATTAGTATATTAAGACTTGATTTTTTGTGAATCTTTCCACTCTAAATATTCATCAAATGATAACTGTTTATCGTAGATCGTACCGTCTGGAAGTATTTCAATCACACGATTTGCAATCGTTTGAATAAACTGATGGTCATGTGAGGTGAAAATCATAGCACCTTTAAAAGAAATTAGTCCATTATTAAGTGCTTGAATTGATTCAAGGTCTAAATGGTTTGTTGGTTCATCTAAAAGTAATACATTGGCATTGGCAAGCATCATTTTAGATAACATACAACGCACTTTTTCTCCACCTGAAAGAACA
>JBFELW010000160.1:0-5406 GCA_041551995.1 Paenisporosarcina sp. | reverse complement strand
GTCTTTAAAGCTATTTTCATAATCACGTATATCCCCTACTTTTTTAACAGGTTGCTCGGTTGAAGAACCTAGAATCGCTTCTTCAGGGGGACGACTTTCTTTCTTAACATCATGATTGGCATGTTCAATACAAGTGAGAGCAGTTGGAAGTGCTTCAAGTCGTTCATATGAAATTTTTTCTCCGCACACTGCACACACCCCGTATGTTCCATCCTCAATCGCTTGTAATGCTGTTTCTATTCCTTCAACTTCTTCTTCTTTATGCTGTTCAATTGCCATTTCTGTATTTTGATCTGTTAAGTCAGTTGCATTATCAGCTGGATGGTTATCATAGTTGGATAACTCTGTTGTTCCAATATGACTCTCTTCATGTAACCGACCTTTTATATCTTTTAAATTTGAAGTTAATTGTTCTTTTAATTTGTTTAATTGATTGTCTGTCATAGTTAATTCCTCCATGTTCTTTTAGCCTTCTCTATCTATTTCCTTTCTGACAAAACTCAAACCTACTTTTCAAATCCTAGTTCAGAGGGTTATGATGGAGAAAGATAATAATAGGAGGAGTCGCCATGTCTAAAAAACCTTACACACTTGTCATCGGTGGCGTTTTCGCTCTTTTTATAGCCATGAGTATTGGACGCTTTGCCTATACACCCATCCTGCCCTTTATGCAACATGAAACTGGGTTTTCTACTCGCTTCGCGGGTTTCTTGGCTTCCAGTAACTATGCGGGGTATCTAGTCGGTGCTATTATCGCAAGTATTGTTCCATTAAAAAAGAACAGGGCTATCTATTTACGTTTCAGCATTATTTTCAGTATTTTATTAACATTACTGATGGGACTTACATCTAACCCTTCTTTGTGGATGGTGTGGAGGTTCTTGTCTGGCATTACCAGTGCATTCGTGTTTGTCTTGGCTTCAAGTTTAATCCTTGATCAACTAGCTAAGCAAAGAAAGCTTGGCTGGGTAGGCGTCATGTATGGCGGTGTTGGTCTTGGTATATTTGTATCCGGCTTGCTTGTACCAGTATTAATAGAAAGGTTTAACTATGAAGGTGCATGGATAGGTCTTGCTGGTTTAGCTGGTTTATTAAGTATCATTGTGTTTCTAACCGTAAAAGAAGATGATACAGTACCTACTGTCACGTCAAAAGTGATACCTTCAAAAACAATAAAAAGTCCCAAATGGCTTCCTTGGTTACTTGTATCCTACGGGTTAGAAGGGTTAGGTTACATCGTTACTGGAACTTTTATTGTAGCAATCGCTCAGCAAACACCAGCGTTTAGTGGCAATCCCACTAGCGTGTGGGTATTAGTTGGTTTAGCTGCAATACCTTCATGCGTGGTCTGGGCGTATTTCGGAAATAGATATGGTTATATGTTGTCGTTAATGATTCTTTTAGTCATTCAAGCTGTTGGCATTGCATTACCTGCCATATCAGATACTTCCGTTAGTTTCTATGTAAGCGCGATTCTTTTTGGTTCTACCTTTATGGGCGTAACTACATTAGCCACTGCCTTTGCCAGAAATAAAAATCCAAATGGTAGTGCGCGAGTCTTTGCTATAATGACGACAGTTTACGCTTTTGGACAGATGGTTGGTCCTTCCATTGCAGGAGTTTTAACTGTTGAAACAGAAAGTTATTCATGGGCACTTTTAGGGGCTGCTTTTTTAGTATTCATCGGTGCTCTGTTCTTATTACCCCTAATTAAACATGAAAGGTTGGAAACTCAGCATGACATACATTAATCGAATCGATCATATTCAATTAGCCGCACCTGTTGGAAGTGAGGAAGAGGCACGCTCTTTTTATCAAGGCATACTATCTATGGAAGAAGTTGAGAAACCGGAAGAGTTAAAGAAAAACGGTGGTGCATGGTTTTCAAATGGACTAGTGCATATTCATGTAGGTGTAGAAGAAGTCTTCGTACCTGCTAAAAAAGCTCATCCCGCATTTGAAGTCAACGACATAGACGCGTTCGCCAACCATATTCGTGGGAAAGGCTTAACACCTCAACTTGACGATAAATTACCAGGTGCAAAACGCTTCTACATAAATGACCCCTTTGGTAACCGTTTAGAATTTCTTGAATGGATTTAAGAATAAAACCTTGAACTAACATCCCGTTTCTCGCGGGATGTTTTTAATTAGGATCTGCTAGTTTTTACTATTGATTTTTCTGCCAAATTCTCCTCAAAAACATCGTTTAACCATGTCTTTAATTGATTCCTACAGTATGACTGCGTCTTTCTAATATCGTATTGTCTCGCCAGACACCATCCATTTTGCCCATGCGTTCATGAATCCCTACTTCTCGGAAACCACAGGCCTTATGTAAGTGGATACTGGCTACGTTTTCCGGAAAAATAACTGCTTTTAATGTCCAAAATCCTTCTTGCTCAGACACACGAATCAGTTCTTGTAATAGTTTTTTTCCTATTCCTCTGCCAGCTGCTTCTGGATGTACATAAATGCTTACCTCTCCTACACCTGCATAAACTGGTCGAAGAGAAGTATAAAGTACCTTCGCAAATGCCAACACTTTAGTACCTTCTTCGACTACTAAATGACATGCTGGATGAGCTGATTCCATCCACTTCTCATATGATGGCGCTACAATTTCGAACGTCGCATTTTTCGACTTAATTCCTTCTTCATATATGTCTTTTACTTGAGCCCAATCCGAAGGGTTCATGGGACGAATTTTACTATTCATTGAAAAACTCCTATCTTTTTAAATTTATTTTAACAAAGTAGTTGCATTTTGCAAACAGTTAGCGTATAACTAAAGTAAGAGGTGAAAACATGGAAAACAAACGCGAGATATTTCAAATCTTAAGCCGTCGCTTTGGACTTTTAAATAAAAACTGTTGTACAGTAGGCGGTTTTGACATTTCAACCGTTCACAGTCATATCCTCTACGAAATTGATAAGCAAAATGAACCAACTATGCAACAAGTAGCTGATACACTAGGCATCGATGTGACTACATTTAGTCGACAAATTCAAACGCTAATTAAGTTGAAACTGGTCACTAAGAGCCCTTCTGTAGAAGATAAAAGATATTATATCCTATCTTTAACCACTGAAGGAAAATTCCTAGCAACATCTATTGAAACGACTATGAATTCGTATTTAAATGAAATTTTTTCACATATGAATGAATTTGAACAAGAAACCGTTCTAAGATCAATTAAAGTATTGAACAACGCTATGGCTAAATCAAGTATTTGCTGTACACCAATCATCTGAGCAAGAGGAATCTTGCTCAAAAAAATAACTAATACTTGCAAAGTGCAAGTTAAAAGGAGAATTTATATGGAAAACAAAAAGATGGCATTCAACATTGTAAACAATTGCTGTGGTTCAACAACTGAAAACACGCAACAAAAATCTTTACCAATTGCGATTATCGGTGCTGGACCAGTCGGATTAGCAGCTGCAGCGCATCTGGCAGTTAAGAACGAACCCTTCTTTATAATTGAAGCCGGTCCACGTGTAGGGAATCATATCCTTCAATGGGGTCATGTACGCTTGTTCTCATCCTGGAAATTTAATATAGACAAAATGGCTAGACAGTTACTTAACGAAAGTGGTTGGAATGAACCTAATATGACTCATTTGCCACTAGGAAATGACATTGTGGAAGACTATTTAATCCCACTCTCAAATGTACCTACTATTAAGCCGTTTCTCTATTTGAATACTAAGGTTGTGGCCATCAGTAAAAAAGGGTTAGATAAAATGAAAACAGCTAATCGCAAGACACAACCTTTCGTCGTTTATGTAGAGAAAGATGGGCGTACAGAGAGACTAGAAGCTCGAGCAATTATAGATGCAACTGGGACTTGGGGTAAACCAAATCCAGTGAATGCAGATAATATCTGGACAAAAGAAGAGGAAAACCTAAATACACATATCGCTTATAAAATTCCAGATATAAACGGTAAAGACCGTTTAAAATTCGCTAATAAACATGTAGCTGTTGTTGGGGGTGGTCACTCAGCCATCAACACGATTTTAGAATTAGCAACTCTTGAAAAGGTACAAATTAGTTGGATTTTAAGAAAACGTCGAGTAGAAGAAGCGTATGGCGGTGAGACACTTGACGCTCTACCAGCAAGAGGTCAATTAGGCTCACGAATTCACGAATTAGTCGATCAAGGGAAAGTAAGAGTATATACTCCCTTCTTAATTCAACATATCTCGCAAGACAATCAAGGGATTCAACTCACTGGAACGGTTCATAACGAATTGAAGGTAATTGAGGGAATAGATGAAATCATTGCAAACACCGGAAGTAGACCTGACTTCTCGTTCCTTCGCGAGATTCGCCTTGATATAGACCCTGCAACAGAAAGCGTTACAAAACTTGCACCATTAATTGACCCAAATGTACACAGTTGCGGCACTGTTCGTCCACATGGCGAAATAGAGCTTCGACAACCAGAGAACAATTTCTACATGGTGGGAATGAAGAGTTATGGACGCGCACCTACCTTCTTAATGGCTACGGGATATGAGCAAGTTCGTTCGGTTGTGGCTCACTTAACTGGAGATGAAGACGGTGCGAAAAGAGTAGAACTTGAACTACCTGAAACAGGTGTATGTAGCACAAACTTAAAAGGAAAAAGTTCTTGTTGTTAATTTAAAGATTCGACTTATATACTGAGAGTCTTTTGATACAAATACTTTAAGGAGTTAAAAGGATTGAATATTTTCAAAATTTTGTTTAATTAGATTAAACTTTTAATTCAAAATGGAAGTTTTTACATGTTATAATTCGTTTAACTAAATAAACAGTCATCGCGTAAGTCTTATATCGTTTAGCTTACTTTATTTTAAAAACAAACAACAACGCTTTACTATATGACTTAAAAGAATAGATTGAACAACAATAAACAATGGAAGGGACTGAATAAACATGAACTTGGTAGCAAAACTAAGATTCTTTATGGAAACACCTATGCAACGTGAAGAAATGGAAATACCTGCTGGAAAAATCAATAAAGAAAATCACACACAAACCAATAATAATAAAGAGAACTTCGTTTCACATACAATTCGCAGATCTCTATATTAATCGAAATTTTTTCAAATGATGATGATATTCAGATACAAGATTCAGTTCAATAAATACAAAAAAGGAGGAGTTAAAATGGTCGTTAACCATGGAGGGAATTTATCTAAAGATTATTTCGCTGCCTATCTAAAACTCATCATGACGGCTAAGAACTGTTCGGCAATATGTGCAAAAGAAGACATGTTTCAACGGTTTTTTAAAGGCCAGTCTGGATCATATGGCCCTTCCACTTTCGACCCATTTAACATCGCCAGCAAAGAATTGATTGAAGCGAGACCTTAACTTAGGTCTTGCTTTTTTCTTTGTAAACAATATATTCG
>JBFELW010000159.1:0-5425 GCA_041551995.1 Paenisporosarcina sp. | reverse complement strand
TTTATAATGAACGTTTAAGTTCAAGTTTTGTTTTCGATACCAACAGGTGTCGGCGTTAGAAAACGTTTTGCTTCCCACACAAAAGTGTGTTCCGCTATTTTAGTTGACGTTTTGCTGTTCAGTTTTCAAGGTTCATTTGCTGGTCACTCTCGTAACAGCAACTCTCATATTATAGCAAATTACTTTCTTCGTGTCAATAAAAAGTTTCACTATATTTCCGAAGTAAATGTTGTTGTGTTTAAAACAGCAACTCTCATATTATAGCAAGCCATCTTCATAAAGTCAATAAGAAATTTTACTATCACTCTATTTGTTTGCCGCTTTTAAATCAGCAGCTTTAATAATATATCAGCACCACACTCGAAAGTCAACACTACTTTTAAAACATTATATTCTTTATTCTATCAGAAACTTATATATATTGAGGTTACAGTTAGATAACACTATTGAAAGAAGTATAACTAGTTTCAAAAATTAAAAAAGGATCACTACTGTGCGTAGTGATCCCTTCTTCGTCATTCTTTAATGACCTTCAACGAATATAAAGTACAAGATGAAAATGACAAACATTCCATACATAATTGGATGAACCTTTTTCGAATTGCCGCTTAATATCATTGTAATAGGATAAAATACAAACCCGATTGCAATCCCGGTGGCAATACTATACGTAAGTGGCATTGCAATAATTGTTAGGAATGCCGGTACTGCGATTTCAAATCGATTCCATTCAATTTTATTTAATGAAGAAACCATGAGAACACCCACAATTATTAAAGCGGGAGCAGTTACTGCAGAAGTCATCACTGATAGAACAGGAGAGAACAACAAAGCGAATAAGAAAAGTACTCCCGTAACAATTGCTGCAAAGCCGGTTCTTGCACCAGCAGCAACCCCTGCACTAGATTCAATATATGAAGTTGTTGTTGACGTTCCTAATACAGCTCCACTCACAGTTGCTAACGAATCTGCAAGTAATGCCTTACCAGCTCTTGGTAGTTTGTTTTCTTTCATTAGTCCCGCTTGGTTTGCTACAGCCACTAAAGTTCCAGCTGTGTCAAAGAAATCTACAAATAGGAACGTTAGTACAACGATTAAGAATTGAATGGTCATAAGTGAACCTGGATCATTGAACAAAGATTCGAAGGCTACACCGAAAGTCGGTTCCAGAGATGGAACGCTACCTATAATAGAAGAAGGTATTTCTACTAGACTAAAAATCATTCCTGCGATTGCTGTTAAAAGCATACCGTAGAAGATACCACCTTTAATTCCACGAACCATTAAAACAACTGTCACGACTAGCCCAAATATGGCTAGTAATGTATTACCGGCAGATAAATCACCAAGACCAACTAGTGTTGCTGGATTATCCACAATGATTCCTGCATTACTTAAACCTATAAATGTTATAAACAAACCGATACCCGCTCCAACTGCATACTTCAATTCAGCTGGTATCGCATTAATTATTGTTTCCCTAATACCTGTTAATGTAAGAACGATAAAAATGAGTCCTGAAAATAACACACCTGTTAAAGCAGTTTCCCAAGGGATTCCGTAAGTTAATACAACTGTATATGCAAAAAATGCATTTAACCCCATACCTGGTGCTAGGGCTATTGGATACTTGGCTATGATACCCATAAAGATTGACCCTATCGCTGCAGCTAAAGCTGTTGCAACAAAAACAGCACCCGGATTCATTCGCATAGCATCAGGTAGGTCTGGCACTGACGCTAGTGACAATGTAAGTGGATTGACGATTAATATATACGCCATTGATAAGAAAGTCGTTAACCCACCGATAATTTCACGTCGATAATTTGTTCCAAGCTCTTCAAATTGGAAATACTTTTTCATGATATCCCTCCGTGTTGTCGCGTACACGTTTGTTTCTCTTATAATAGAAAGAACTTCTAGCCTTTCGTTCCGATGTTAGTAGTTTAACTAACTTCGCAGCCGAACTCTCGTCCACCTTTTTATTATAAAAACAAAAAGGCATGCAACTAAAAGTCGCATGCCTCCGATTTTCTTGTATGCTTTCACATAACAAGATATAAGAAAGACGAAAGAAATCCGCCTTTCTAAAATCGTAGTCGAGTCATTTAAGGTAACTCGGTAGAAACTTTCGGGCCATATTCCCGACATTATACGACGACAGTATTTTATTTGATTACACTAGTACTATATCACCTAATCGAAGGCAATTCAATCGTTTTTCCGAACGTTTTTTAAAAAAAGTCTATTATAGTTCGGAAAACGCATTCATTTCCAATTTAAGTTCCTATTCCCACTCAATCGTTGCAATTACGCTATTTCTGTCACTCAATAGTAGCCGGTCAATGGGATATTTTCAATTAAATGACCGCGTCTACGCGTGTATCTTGCCAATTAAGTTTCGCGTCGACCCTTAGAATTCCGTTCAATTCATGTAATTCTTGTCCTCAATTGAAAAAAGAACTTCGAATAAGAAAAACATAGGGAGATTTTAGTCTTCTTATGTTTTCATTCATATTATTTATCTGTTTGTTTTTGCTTCTTTTTCAAATACTCCGCACGTATTTTTTCAAGTTGCTGCTTCTTATCAAATTTGGCAGGCTTGTGTTTTTCATGATACTTTGTCACAGCTACCTGACCTTTGGTATCCAATGTATATTTTCCCACTTTGTTCACCTACTTTTCTTGTCTTTAAAGAGAATCTATTCAACAAATATAATATACCCTATTTTACTGAAGAAAACCTTATTAGTGTCTTGCTAACCTTGCATATATCATTAAAAACTTAGTAAAATAATTCATCGCCAAATGGTATTCATTATACTTATCTTTGCGTCCTTGAATTTGCTAATAAATTTTAAAATCATCAATTAACTCGTTAATTTTAACCAAAACAAAAAAACCCCCTTCTATTTGCAAAACATCGCAAATAAAAGAGAGTAATTGTAAGAAGTCAATAGTTGTAGGTGGATAAATACAATTATCCATCTAGTGTCCAAAAACATTGATATTAAAGCTTCAAAGGCTATCTCAATATTACTTATAGATAGTTGTGCGTCTGCCGCTTCGCTTTCGACGCAAACATCAACCTTGCTTGCGCAAGAGATTTCTCCGGTGCAGATGCTCTTCAAAATCTAGTTGATGTTTATTCCCACTCAATTGTTGCAGGTGGTTTACTCGTAATATCGTACAGTACACGGTTGATATGTGGTACTTCATTGACAATACGCACACTGATTTTCTCAAGTACATCCCAAGGTACACGTGCCCAGTCCGAAGTCATCCCATCAATTGATGTTACGGCACGAATGCCAATTGCGTAATCATACGTACGCGCATCTCCCATAACACCTACACTACGAATGTCAGGTAAAACCGTGAAGTACTGCCATATGTCACGGTCTAGTCCAGCCTTCTTAACTTCTTCACGAAGAATGGCATCAGACTCACGAACGATTTCAAGTTTCTCTTCTGTAATTGCCCCAAGTACTCGGATACCTAATCCTGGACCTGGGAAAGGCTGACGCCATACAATCTCGTCTGGCATACCTAGTTCACTTCCAAGCGCACGGACCTCATCTTTAAATAGCGTGTTTAATGGTTCAATCAGCTTGAACTGCATATCCTCAGGTAATCCACCTACATTATGATGGGACTTAATCGTCTGAGCTGTAGCTGTACCGCTCTCAATAATGTCCGTGTAAAGCGTTCCTTGTGCAAGGAAGTCCATACCTTCAAGTTTAGCCGCCTCATCATCAAATACATAAATAAATTCATTTCCAATAATTTTGCGTTTTGTTTCTGGATCTGATACACCTTGTAGTTTGCTCATAAAGCGTTCTTGTGCATCAATTTTAATAACTTTCATGTTAAATCCATCTGCGAAAGTTTTCATTACACTTTCTGCTTCACCTTTACGAAGTAGCCCATGATCAACGAACATACATGTCAACTGATCGCCAATTGCTTTGTGAATTAAGACAGCTACAACGGAAGAATCCACGCCGCCACTAAGAGCACATAACACTTTCTTATCGCCAACTTCTTGACGAATTTTTTCAATTTCTAGTTCAATGAAACTCTCCATTGACCAGTCACCTTTTGCACCACATACACCAAATACGAATTGTCGTAGTAATTCTATTCCATAAATAGAATGTCTAACTTCTGGGTGGAATTGAACCGCATAGATGCGTTTAGCTTCGTTTCCGATAGCAGCAACCGCACAAGAAGGACTTGTTGCAATGATTTCAAACCCTTCAGGAGCAATAGTCACGTGATCTCCATGACTCATCCAGACCACTTGTTCATTCGGCAAGTCTTTGAACAAAAGACTGTCTTTTACTACTGATATTTCAGCTTTACCGTATTCACGATGGGTAGCTTTTTCTACTTTGCCCCCAAAATGTTGAGACATTAACTGCATACCATAACAAATTCCTAATATCGGTAAATTCATATCAAAAATGGCAGGATCAATGTTAAACGCCTTTTCATCATATACAGAATTTGGACCACCCGAGAAGATAATGCCTGTTGCATTCATTTCTTTTAATTCTTCTGCAGATACCGTATGAGGGAGTAGCTCACTATAAACACCAAATTCACGAATTCTACGTGTGATGAGTTGGTTATATTGACTTCCAAAGTCCAGTACGACTATTTTTTCTTGTTCTTTCAACATGGGAGTTGCTGACAATGCGTCCACCTCTTTATAGGAATTCCGGAACCTTCATAAAGAAAAAACGCGTACGAAAGAAAACCTTTCTACGCGTTCTTTTGCTCTACATAAAAAAGCGAATGCAAAAAAGACGTCCATAAATAGACATGATGCATTCGCCTTCATAGTCAAGTTATTTTCGGCAACTTGGTAGAAACACCCGAACCGTATCATCGGACATATATGAGGCAAACCGGTCTGTATAATTTTTTTCAATTTTACAGGTTGTTTGCCTTAAAATCAACCGCTTGTACGATTGATTAAATATTCCCAACTTTCCCTCAGTTGTTTCCACTCATGTGCTTCAATATTCCCACCATAAAATCCTTTTTCATATGCATTGGTTAGTTTCCTCATATGGCTCGATCCAAAGAACGTATCTACATAGGAAGAATACATTTTTAATGTTTGTCCTTCTTGTCTATCAATTCCATAAAGTGTTAATTGTTTTAGTAAACGATGATACCCTTGTTCAAACGAATTCCAATCTCCTCGTCTCAAACGATAGTAGGGAACTAACAATTTAGGCATCCATTTTTTACGAATACGGAATAAAAGTGTAGTTATTAAAAGTATGACCACACTCCAGAAGAAAATTCGTCCTTTGTTATCAGAAAGCCAAGAAACTGTATTTTTCACGATTTCCGAAAATTGTTGTGATATCGATTTTTCTTTTTTAACAGGTGTCGGTTTTGAT
Organism: Paenisporosarcina sp.; assembly: GCA_041551995.1. Classification (GTDB taxonomy): domain Bacteria; phylum Bacillota; class Bacilli; order Bacillales_A; family Planococcaceae; genus Paenisporosarcina. The sequence continues at coordinate 8 of JBFELW010000159.1, read as the reverse complement.
GTTTCTGG
>JBFELW010000158.1:0-5431 GCA_041551995.1 Paenisporosarcina sp. | reverse complement strand
CTCATCCTATTCGCTATGATTTATAACACAGCTGTAGGTACTCTGTTCTCTTTCTCAGCACGTTTTATTAAAACCAGCTCGCCAAATTTTAAAATCCATGTCTTTGTTACTGGTATCATAGCTTATGTGGTCAGTTCGATTGGTTTCACGAAGTTAGTTACCCTGTTTTACCCGATTGCTGGTTTTCTTGGACTTTTCCTTATTGGCGCAATTTTGTTTGCTTCATTCAAGAAAAAGTAAGTGCTTTACTTGGGACAAAGCACCAATCTATTTATGAAAAAACTAATTGATTTACCACCTTTTTTGTGCTATATTTATTGATTGAATTATCCCTAATATAAGGTGGTTAAATATAATGGAAAACACTGCTTATCAAGTCTTATTATATTATAAATATGTTTTAATAGATGAACCTGAATTATTTGCTCAAACTCACTTAGCTGCATGTAAAGAAATTGGTCTCTTAGGTCGTATTCTAGTCTCTACTGAAGGGATTAACGGAACAGTTTCAGGGACAATCGAACAGACCCAAGCGTACATGGACATGATGAAGAGCGATGAACGCTTTGCTGATATGATGTGGAAAATTGATGCATCTGAAGGTCATGCTTTTAAAAAGATGCATGTCCGTGCAAAAAAAGAAGTAGTACATCTTGGACTCGGAGAAGATGACATCAACCCGAATGAAATTACAGGTCAATACTTATCCCCTACAGAATTCTATGAAAAAATGCAACAAGATGACACGATTGTCATTGATGCACGTAATGACTATGAATTCGATTTAGGTCATTTCCGAGGTGCCGTACGTCCTGAAATTAAAAACTTCCGCGACCTACCACAATGGATGCGAGAAAATAAAGGGCAATTTGAAGGTAAAAAGATTTTAACTTATTGCACTGGTGGTATTCGTTGTGAAAAATTCTCAGGCTGGTTAGTAAAAGAAGGCTATGAGGGTGTTGGTCAACTTCACGGTGGTATTCACACTTACGGCACTGATCCAGAAGTTAAGGGTCAACTATGGGATGGACAAATGTATGTATTCGATCAACGAATTGCAGTACCCATTAATAGAGTGGAACATGTCATTGTCGGTAAAGATCACTTTGACGGTACGCCATGTGAACGATACGTAAACTGCGCAAACCCAGAATGTAATGACAAAATTCTTTGTTCCGAAGAAAATGAACATGTGTACTTGCGGAGCTGTACAGACGAATGTCGTGTACACCCTCGCAACCGCTATATTGTTGAACATGATTTGACAGAGGAACAGGTGCAAGAAAGACTAAATGAAGTGGATCGTTTGCAACAAAAAACAATTGTATAAATATAAAAAGAGATTTCTCTGACAAAGAAATCTCTTTTTATATTTATCATTTTTCCGCGTTAACTATTTTAACCCTCAATATTATTCCCCTAACCAAGCAAGGCCAACTGTCCCTCTACCTGTATGAGTACCAGGAACAGGACTGAATTCAGTAATAGAAAAATCTATACTTGGATATTGAGTTTGAAGTAAATTTTTCCACTGTGTTGCTTCATTCAAGTTATCTGCATGGAGAACAGTTACTTCTTTCACATGGTTTTTCTCTTCTTCTAAATAATCAACCATTTTTGAGATGGCTCGTTTATGACTGCGTACTTTATCTGAAAGAATTGCACGACCTTCATGGAATTTCATAACCACTTTCATATTTAGAAGGGTTGCGAAAATAGCCTGCGTACCCGTAACCCTCCCACCTTTATGGAGTTGTTCTAAACTTCCAGGTGTTAAGAAAAGACGACCTTTTGCAGGAAGCGTTTTTATCACACTTACGATTTCTTCAAACGTTTTACCTTCTTGTTCAAGTAAGACAGCACGTTCCACCATTTTCCCTAATGGAAATGAGCCAATTTGTGAATCAAGTACAAATGCATCAACACCTGTTTCTTCCACTGCCATTTTCGCCCCTTGGTAAGCACCTGTAAGCGCACTCGTTGCATGGATAGCAATGACATAATCATACTTGTCTTTGATTTCATTAAATAATTCAAGCATCTCACCTGGAGACGGTTGTGATGTTTTTGGCAACTCTTTTGCAGATGCGAGTTTTTCATAAAAAGCTCGCGAACTAATTTCCACATTTTCTTTATACGCCGTTTCGCCAAAAATCACGTACAACGGAACCACATATATATGATGTTTCTCGATGAATTCTGTTGAGAGCGTTGCAGTTGTGTCTGTTACCCAAGCGATCTTTGATTGATTCATTATCAAAACTCCTTTTTAAACGTTGAATAGTATATTTTAGTTTTCCCAGATTATTTGAATTGTATTAGTCTTTTAGTATGGATAGAATCGAGCCTACTGGCTAGGGCTATGTATCATGGGATTAACATGACAAATGTCATGTTAAAGCCCTTAGATTTGGAGATTGTCATCAGTTGTTCATATATATCGTCTTTATTGTGAAATGTATTCAGCTAGATCTATCTATCTTCAATTTCACAAAATATCTTAAATGACATATTAACCTTGTTTTAGTGAATTTAATAAACCCATTCATCATTTATTCAGTTAGGGGAATTAAGTAAATAACTTTATAAAATAGGAGGCGTTAATCTATGAATAGAAATGTGTTAGCAATGGCAGCTCTTCGACTTGGCTCAGCGTTTCTGATGCGAAACAAAGAGAAACGTGAAAAACTAAAAGACCAAGTAAATAATTTTACAAAGAATGATGATGGTAAAGGCTTGCTTGACCAAGTCCTTGGCTCATTAGAAAAAAACCACTGCTCGCTAAGCAGTGGTTTTCTATATCTTGTCCTTATTCACCCTCATGGAAAAATATCTACTACATATTTTTCCAGTAATTTCTTAATATCCTCGAATTTAAAATTGTAGAACAACCTCATAAAAGAGCAGACTTACCTTTGTTGAATAGTTACCTCTCAGCAAGATTTCACTTCGTCTTACTAATGGCATATGCAACATCATATAGACTCAAATCAATCGAAACCTCTTTCCCAAGAACTAACTTAGCAAGTTGTTCCCCTAAGAAAGGACCTACCGTTAACCCTGAAGCACCAAGTCCATTCGCTAAGTAAAGTCCTGTATAGTCCTGAACCTCACCGATGATGGGAAGAAAGTTAGGAGTAAATGGACGATAGCCAACCCGCGCTTCAATAAAAGTACTATCCGCTAGACCTGGCGCTACAGAAAGTGCTTTGTCTAAGACTTCATGTAAACCACCTGCAGTTACACGACAATCGAAATTCTTATCATCTTCATGAGTAGCACCTATCACTACTTTTCCGTTCTCAAATGCAAGAATGTATTGATCATTCGGTGGCATAACAACTGGCCAATTCTCCGTTTCTTCCTGTTCCAATTGAAGATGCACAATTTGTGCCTTCTGAGCAGTTAACTGCAAGTGTATTCCGAGTGGAGTTAATAGCTGATTGGCCCATGCTCCTGCAGTGACAATCACACAATCAGCTTCGTAAAGTACCCCTTCTACACTCACGCCAGTTACTTTAGAATCGGTATGTTCAATATTTGCCGAGCCTACTATAAATGTGGCGCCATACTTTTTAGCTGCATTAACTAAGGATTGTCGAAGTGCTCGTCCGTTTACCCGAGCAGCTCCACTCACATGAACAGAACTAAACTCTTCAGATAGTGGAGGAAATAGTGTACTTGTCTCAGTAGCTGTTAGCTGACGAACGCTTCCAATTTCAGGGGCATCAGCACGCCTTTGAACGGCGCGTTCTTCCATCTTTATAAGCTTATCTTGTACTGTATGAAGACTGACTGTCCCTACTCGTTTATAACCGGTTTCTGTTTCCCCATCCTCTTTAAGATTGCCAATTAGCGTTTCATAGAAGGCAGCTCCTTTTTTAGCGAGCGAATACCATGCTTTATTTCTTCTCTGAGATAACCAAGGACAAATGATCCCTGCAGCTGCGTCAGTAGCCCTACCTGCATCCTGTCGATCCACTACTATAACCATTTCACCAGTTTTAGCTAAGTGATACGCTGTTGAAGCTCCCAAGATTCCTGCTCCTATTACGATAAACCTTTTCATGTGAACACCTTTTTTCAAATAGTTTTATTCACCTAGTTTACACGTAAACAATCTTTCTAACATTATAAACACCGCTATGCTCTATCAGATTCAGCATTTATTGGAAATGAATGAAAATATTGATTCTAGATATTACAAGGGTCCGTGTTAAACTAAAAATGTAGATTATTTCTACGACTTTTAAAATTATAGTGTCACAAACATAACCTTCCTGTTTTGTTATGTGGTATAACTTTTTATTAAACGTCCGGGGTGGTTGCCGGGCGTTTTTCTGCGTTTTCTGAAAAATTTACCTAAAAGTGTTTTTACATGAAATAGATTTCAATCCAAGTCTATTCATTAATGATTATGGAAAACATATATATTGATATGCTATGCCAAGACACTTTTAAGAAACATATTTAGTACATTCTCTCTTCATTTTATATACATGTTCGTTCAAAAAAATTATAATAAAATCACATCATGTTTCACATGATGTGTTTTAATGATTCCACCCTTCCATTCCGTATTGAAGAAGATATAAGACGAACCATTACAGGAGGCTTTACGATGCTAAAAGATGTATTTATGGCTTTATCAAAAAACCAGGTTTTGACAAGTGCGGCAAAAAAGTATGGATTGAAGTTAGGGGCACAAACAGTCGTAGCGGGAACAACCGCAGAAGAGACGATTAAAAGTATTCGACAGCTAAATGCACAGGGTATAAGTGCAACTGTTGATAACTTGGGTGAATTTGTTTTTGAACGGTCAGAAGCATTGAAGGCAAAAGAAAGCATTCTTGAAGTAATCGAAGCTATTCATACGAATGGCGTAGATGCTCATGTGTCATTAAAACCAACACAAATTGGTTTAGATATCGATTATGATTTTTGTTATGAGAATTTAAAAGAAATCGTAGAGGCTGCAAGCAAATACGATATGCATATTAATCTTGATATGGAGGATTACGGACATCTCCAACCTTCTTTTGATTTAATGGATGAGCTATTGAAGGAATACAACAATATAGGTACTGTTATACAAGCATATTTCTATCGTGCTCAAGCTGATATCGAAAAGTATAAGGACCTACGAATACGTATCGTTAAGGGTGCTTACAAAGAACCTGTTGAAGTTGCCTACCAAACAAAAGAAGAAATTGATGCAAATTATATCAAATTGATTGAGTATCACTTGTTAAATGGAAAATTCACTTCTATTGCAACCCATGATCATCACGTGATTGATCATGTGAAGAAGTTTGTCGAACAACATCAAATTTCAAACGACAAGTATGAATTCCAGATGCTTTATGGTTTCCGTAAAGATATGCAAGTTGAGTTAGCCAAACAAGGATACAATTTCTGCACATACGTTCCG
>JBFELW010000157.1:0-5475 GCA_041551995.1 Paenisporosarcina sp. | reverse complement strand
CGTCAGGTTGGGGAAGTTGCTAAACGTCAGTCAATTACAAACCCAAACACGATTCAATCTGTTAAGCGTCATATGGGTACGGACCATAAAGTTAAAGCTGAAGATAAAGAATATACACCACAAGAAGTTTCAGCAATGATTCTTCAATACTTAAAAGGTTACGCGGAAGATTATTTAGGAGAAAAAGTTACAAAAGCTGTTATCACTGTACCTGCTTATTTTAATGATGCTGAACGTCAAGCTACAAAAGATGCTGGGCGAATTGCAGGCCTTGAAGTAGAGCGTATTATTAATGAACCAACTGCTGCTGCTCTTGCATACGGATTAGATAAAATGGATGTTGACCAAACAATCTTAGTATATGACCTTGGTGGTGGTACATTTGATGTATCGATTTTAGAACTTGGAGATGGCGTATTCGAAGTACGTTCAACTGCTGGTGATAACCGTCTAGGTGGAGATGACTTTGACCAATTATTAATGGACTATTTTGTTTCTGAATTCAAAAAAGATAATGGAATTGATTTATCAAAAGATAAAATGGCAACACAACGTCTAAAAGATGCTGCTGAGAAAGCCAAAAAAGATCTTTCAGGCGTAACGTCAACACAAGTTTCATTACCATTCATTACTGCTGGCGAAGAAGGTCCACTTCATTTAGAAATCACGTTAAGTCGTACTAAGTTCGACGAATTAACTGGTGCACTTGTTGAGCGTACAATGGTACCAACTCGTCAAGCATTAAAAGATGCAGGTTTATCACCTTCACAAATCGATAAAGTTATTTTAGTAGGAGGAAGTACGCGTATTCCAGCAGTACAAGAAGCAATTAAAAAAGAAACTGGAAAAGACCCACATCGCGGTGTTAACCCTGACGAAGTTGTTGCTTTAGGTGCTGCAGTTCAAGGTGGCGTACTAACTGGTGACGTAAAAGACGTAGTACTTCTTGACGTAACACCATTGTCATTAGGTATTGAAACTATGGGAAGTGTATTTACAAAACTGATTGAGCGTAATACAACGATTCCAACGTCTAAATCTCAAACATTCTCAACAGCTGCAGACAATCAACCAGCAGTAGATATTCATGTATTGCAAGGTGAGCGTCCAATGGCTACAGATAATAAGACATTAGGTCGTTTCCAATTAGCGGATATTCCTCCAGCACAACGTGGTGTGCCTCAAATCGAAGTAACATTCGATATTGATAAAAATGGTATTGTAACAGTTAAAGCGAAAGACATTGGAACGGGTAAAGAACAAAACATTACGATTCAGTCAAACACTGCCCTGACAGATGAAGAAATTGATCGTATGGTTAAAGAAGCTGAAGCAAATGCAGAAGCTGATAAAGTTCGCAAAGAAGAAGCTGAATTGAAAAATGAAGCTGATCAATTAGTATTCCAGACTGAAAAAACGTTAAAAGATTTAGAAGGAAAAGTTTCTGAAGAAGAACAAAAAGAAGCTGAAGATGCTAAAGAAGAATTAAAATCAGCAATTGAAGCGGGTAACCTAGAAGATATGCGTACTAAAAAAGATAAGTTGAATGAAATTGTTCAAGCTTTGACTATGAAAATGTATGAACAAGCAGCTGCTGAAGCTCAAGCGGCAGAAGGTGCTGAAGGTTCAACAACTTCGGATGATGGAGTCGTAGATGCTGAGTTCGAAGAAGTAAACGACGACGATCAAAAAGACAAGTAAGGCTTAAAAGTCAAAGTCCGGTTAGCCGGCTTTGGCTTTTTCATTGTTTTTGGCAATGAAGAACGTCCCATGTTACAATAAAAGTTATGTAAAAGTTAGATCAGGAGTGTGAAAAATGAATAAACGAGATTATTACGAAGTACTTGGACTTACAAAGGGTGCCTCAAAAGAAGAGATTAAAAAAGCATATCGTAAATTGTCTAAACAGTATCATCCAGATATTAATAAAGAAGCAAATGCAGTGGATAAATTTAAAGAAATTTCTGAAGCATATGAAGTGTTAAGTGATGATCAAAAGAAATCACGTTACGATCAATTTGGGCATGCAAATCCAAATCAAGGTTTTGGAGGCAGTGCGGATGGTTTTGGATTTGAAGACATCTTTAGCTCATTCTTTGGTGGTGGTGGTGGATCTCGACGTCGTGATCCGAATGCACCAAGAAAAGGTGAAGATTTACAGTATTCAATGACAATTGAGTTTGAAGAAGCTGTATTCGGTAAAGAAACCGAAATTGAAATTCCAAAAGATGAAACGTGTGAAACATGTCACGGAAACGGGGCGAAACCAGGTACAACGCCTGAAACCTGCTCACATTGTCAAGGAACAGGTCAAATGAATGTTACACAAGATACTCCATTTGGACGTATGGTTAACAGAAGAGCATGTCATCACTGTCAAGGTAAAGGAAAATTAATTAAAGACAAATGTAATACATGTCATGGACAAGGAACGGTTACTAAGCGTAAGAAAATCAAAGTCTCCATTCCTGCAGGTGTAGATGATGGTCAACAATTACGTGTAAATGGGCAAGGTGAACCGGGCATAAACGGAGGCCCAGCAGGTGATTTGTATATAGTCTTCCGCGTGAGACCTCACGATCGTTTTGAACGTGATGGAGATGATATTTACTTTGAATTACGTTTAACATTCCCTCAAGCATCTCTTGGAGATGAAATTGAGGTACAAACAGTACATGGCAAAGTCAAATTAAAGATACCACCAGGTACTCAATCCGGTACTACGTTCCGTTTAAAAGGAAAAGGTGTGAAGAACGTTCATGGCTATGGTATGGGCGATCAACATGTCGTTGTAAAAATTATGACGCCTACTAAGTTAACGGAAAAACAAAAACAGTTATTACGTGACTTTACTGAAATTAGTGGAGATATTCTAGAAGAACAAGGCAGTTCTTTATTTGATAAAATTAAACGAACAATAAAAGGTGAATAAGGAGTTGACGCAGGTGAAGTGGTCAGAGCTATCTATTCATACAACACACGAAGCCATTGAATCAGTTTCAAATATTCTACATGAAGCTGGAGCAAGTGGGGTTGTTATTGAAGATTCAGAAGAACTTATGCGTGAACGTGAAGATATGTTCGGAGAGATCTATGATTTAAACCCGAATGACTTTCCTAAAGAAGGAGTCATTTTAAAAGCGTATTTGCCAGCAACTAGTTTTCTTGGTGAATCAATTGAAGAACTTAAGCTGGCCATTAATAACCTCGTCAATTATGATATCAATCTTGGACCAAATGTAGTAACCATAAGTGAAGTAAATGAAGAAGACTGGGCTACATCTTGGAAAAAGTATTACCACCCTGTAAAAATTTCAGAACGTTTTACGATTGTCCCTTCTTGGGAAGACTACAAACCTGTTTCTACAGATGAACTTATTATTGAGTTGGATCCAGGAATGGCATTCGGCACAGGTACACATCCAACAACGGTTATGTGTTTACAAGCCTTAGAGAAAACAGTTAAACCGGGTCAACTTGTTATTGATGTTGGCACGGGTTCTGGAGTACTGGCAATTGGTGCATCTTTACTAGGTGCTAAGCATGTTCATGCTCTCGACTTAGATGAAGTAGCTGTGCGTTCTGCGAAAGAAAATGTTATTTTAAACAAAGTGGAATCTACGACAGAAGTTGTTCACGGGAACTTATTAGATACTGTGAGAGAACCCTCAGATGTAGTTGTTGCTAATATATTAGCTGAAGTAATAATGAAATTTACAGATGATGCCTTCCAAATTGTTAAAGAAGGTGGAACTTATATTACATCAGGAATTATAGGTGCAAAAAAAGAAGATGTTAAACAATCTCTGGAAGCATCAGGATTTGTTATTGATGAAGTCATGATGATGGAAGACTGGGTGACAATTCTTTCAAAGAAACCTGCTAAGGAGTAGGGCTATTATGCAAAGATATCTAGTGAGCCGTGAGTTCTCGGAACAGGCCATGTTAACTATTATTGGTGATGATGCAAAACATATTCAAAAGGTCATGCGGATGCAACCAGGTCAATTCATCATTGTAGTTACAAATGAGATAGCTTATGAAGCAGAAATTATCTCTTTTGATGGACATGATGTTCATGTGAAACGAGTTTCAGATGCTCTTGTTTCGAATGAGTTACCTAAAAAAGTGACCATTTGTTGTGGTTTACCAAAAGGTGAAAAATTAGAGTTGATTGCTCAAAAAGGAACTGAGCTAGGGATGCATGAACTAGTCCTTTTTGAAGCTGAGCGTTCGATTGTAAAATGGGATACCCAAAAAGGTAGAAAAAAACAAGAGCGTTTGCAAAAAATTGCGAAGGAAGCAGCTGAACAATCACATCGAACGATCGTTCCAATCGTTCATGAACCTCTCTCATTCAAAAAATTATTAGAACTTTCTTCTAATTATGATGTCCTTTTTGTAGCAGATGAAGAAAATGCTAAACAAAAGACAAGGACACGTTTAGCTGAAGAGATATCAAAAGTAAAAAGACAAGATTCTATTTGTGTTGTTTTTGGACCTGAAGGTGGACTTTCAAGAACAGAAATAGAACAGTTATTTGAAAAAGGATTCCGATCTATTTCTTTAGGACCGCGTATCTTGAGAGCTGAGACAGCACCTTTGTATGTACTTTCAGCTATATCTTATGAATTCGAATAGATGAGTAAAAAGACTTAAAACTGGTTATCATGAGACTATGCATGTCAAAACCTTGAATAATTTTACTAGAGGTATCCAGTGTTCATCAAACACTGGGTATTTTTTAGTGAAAAATACATTTTTACATGATAAACTTTAGAGGTACGGACAACTTCCGGAAGGGGATTATTTATGACTACAAATATTGCATCATTAATCGATCATACATTACTAAAACCAGAATCTACAAAAGAACAAGTTGAAAAACTATGCGCTGAGGCCAAAGAATATAAATTTGCATCTGTATGTGTTAATCCAACTTGGGTTAAGTTATCTTCTCAATTATTAAATGGTACACAAGTTAAAGTTTGCACAGTAATTGGTTTCCCATTGGGTGCTTCCACTCCAGAAACAAAAGCATTTGAAACAGCAGATGCAATAGAAAACGGAGCAGGAGAAATTGATATGGTTTTAAATATTGGCGCATTGAAGACGAAAGATATTGAATTAGTTAAACGCGACATTGAAGCAGTGGTCCAATCTGCTAAAGGTAAAGCAATTGTTAAAGTAATTCTTGAAACTTGTTTATTAACAAAAGAAGAAATTAAATTAGCTTGTCAATTATCAAAAGAAGCACAAGCTGATTTTGTCAAAACATCTACTGGATTTTCTACAGGTGGAGCTACGATTGAAGATGTATCCCTTATGCGTGAGGTAGTTGGACCAAACATTGGGGTTAAAGCTTCCGGGGGTGTCCGTAGTCTAGAAGATGTTCAAAATATGATTAAAGCTGGGGCAACTAGAATTGGTGCAAGTTCAGGAGTCCAAATTATGCAAGGCCTAACTTCAAGTTCT
>JBFELW010000156.1:0-5485 GCA_041551995.1 Paenisporosarcina sp. | reverse complement strand
AGATATATATGGACAATCTTATAAAATAATCGGAACCGAAACAAGTGGCCATATGCGACTTGTCGCTTCTATGGTTGATGATAATATGCGTGAAATTAGTATGCATAATCCCTCACTTGACAGTGCTAAACTAGCTGTACTCACAGCCGTTAATTCGGTTCACGAGTATATAAAACTTAAAGAACAAGTAGAATTACTAGAAGAAGAAATAAAAAGGTTAAAGGGTTGAATTTATGTTAGATATACTTATACTATTATTATTAATTGCAGGTTTATTTGTGGGAGCTAAAAGGGGCCTTATTGTACAACTGATTCATATGACTGGATTTGTTATTGCTCTTATAGTCGCTTATACATATTATAAACCTTTAGCAGAAAAATTTGTTCTTTGGATTCCATATCCAGCTATCGATTCAGGTTCATCTTTAACAATTGCAATTGATCGACTAGATTTAGACCAAACATTTTATCAACTAATTGCATTTGCTTTAATTTTCTTTATTATAAAATTTGCACTTTCACTAGTTGCGTCTATGTTTGACTTCTTAAAATATTTGCCGGTATTAGGATTTATAAGTAAAATTATTGGGGCTGTGCTCGGGTTTATTGAATTTTATATCATTCTTTTTATTGTTCTTTATATCTTAGCCTTATTACCAATAAGCCCATTCCAAAATTTAATGCAAAATTCCACTTTAGCAAGTTACTTGCTCGAGCATACACCATTTCTATCTGAGAAGGTAAAAGAATTGTGGTATATTTACGTTAAATAGTGACTTCTCTCTTTGGAGAGAAGTTTTTTTAAAGGAGTGAACTTTATCAATGAATAAAAAAACAATCATCCGTACATTAGAAAGTATTGCTTTATATATGGAGTTGAAAGGGGATAACCCATTCAAAATTGGCGCATTCAGAAAAGCGGCACAAGCACTGGAATTAGATGAAAGAAGTCTTTCCGAGATGGATGATGTAACTAAAATAAGCGGCATTGGAAAAGGGACAGCTTCAGTTATTAATGAATTAGTTGAGACAGGATCATCTACGGTTCTTCAGGAATTACAGGAGTCTGTTCCAAGTGGATTACTCCCATTATTACAACTGCCTGGACTTGGTGGGAAGAAAATTGCAAAGCTGTATCAAGAACTTGGAGTGGATTCAGTAGAGTCTTTAAAACAAGCATGTATAGACGGGAAAGTTCAAACGTTAGCTGGTTTTGGTGAGAAAACTGAAGAAAAGATATTGAAAGAATTAAATCAGTTTCAAGAAAGACCTGATCGTCTTCCTATTTGGGCGTTTGAACCAGTAGTTTTAATGATTGAAGACATCTTAAATGGAATACCTAAAATAGAAAAATACTCGGTAGCTGGTAGTTACCGTCGCGTAAAGGAATCGAGTAAGGACCTCGATTTTGTCCTATCAACATCCGATATTGCATCAGTAAGAGAAGCGCTAGTTACGGAACTTCCAGTGACTGAAATTATTGCAGCAGGGGACACAAAAATATCACTTACCCTCAACTTCGAAGAGTTAATAGATGTTGATTTTCGTTTAGTGGAGCCCGCAGCTTTCACAACCGCACTTCATCACTTCACGGGTTCTAAAGAACACAACGTGAAACTTCGTCAAATCGCTAAATCCCAGGGTAAGAAAATCAGTGAATACGGGGTAGAGCAAGAAGATGGCTCAAATCGGACATTTGAATCCGAGAAAGATTTCTTTGCTCATTTCAACCTTCCTTATTTTCCCCCATCAGTTCGAGAGGATTCTCGAGAATTTGAACGTCAAGGTGAGTTAGAAACACTTATTCAACATACATCTATTGTTTCGGATTTACATATGCATACTACTTGGTCAGATGGTGCTCACTCATTAACTGAAATGGTAGAAGCTTGTATAGCTATAGGACATACACATATAGCTATAACAGACCACACTCAGTATTTACGAGTTGCCAATGGATTAACAGCAGAGCGGTTACTTGCACAAAAATCGGAAATAAGAAAAATTCAAAAGTCTTATTCTGACGTTCATATTTTGTCAGGTACAGAGATGGATATTTTGCCGGATGGATCACTTGATTTCGATGACGAATTACTAGCAGAGCTTGATTTTGTTATTGCTTCGATCCATTCTAGTTTTAATCAACCTCAAGAAAAAATTATGGAACGATTGTTTACTGCTATTAAGAATCCGAATGTCGATATGATTGCACATCCTACAGGTCGTATTATCGGGAAACGGAATGGATACAATCCTGACGTTCCACAGTTAATTAAGTGGGCTGCTGAATATGGGAAAATCTTAGAATTGAATGCAAACCCACATCGACTCGACTTAGCTACTGAATACCTAGTCCAAGCGCAAGAGATGGGCGTACCGATTGCGATCAATACGGATGCTCATAGTATTGAGCAATTACGCTTTATGGAAGTCGGCGTTAAATATGCCCAAAAAGCTTGGTTGAAACAAGATAATATAGTGAATACATGGACATATGAGAAGCTCATGAATTATTTGAATAAATAAATGGTACCAGTAAACATAAAGAAATGAAACGGAGGTGTTTTGGATGATAGCTAAACGCGCATTGAAAACACTGGAATTTTATAAAGTGAGAGAACAAGTAGCCCACTTTTGTACCTCTTCATTAGGGAAATCTCATTTAGAATTACTAGAACCTTCCACTGACAGGCAAGAAGTCGGTCGATTATTAGATGAAATGGATGAAGGGCTTTCAGTACTTCGCATTCGCGGAAATGTTCCAATGGGTGGCATTTTTGATGTAAGAGGCCATGCTAAACGAGCACAAATCGGCGGTATGTTAAGCCCAAATGAGTTAATGGAAATTGCCAGCACGATTCGTGCAAGCCGAATTTTGCGTCAATTTTTTGATGCCATCTTAGATGCAAATGAAATTGAAATTCCTTATTTTATTGAACGAAAAGAAGCACTGCCAGTTTTAACAGCGTTAGAGCATGAAATTATCGCGTGCATTGATGATAATGGAGTCGTACTAGACAGTGCTAGCATGCAACTTAGAACCATACGTCAGCAACTTAGAGCACAAGAAAGTCGAGTTCGCGAAAAATTAGAAAGCTACACAAGAGGGAAGAATGCTTCGAAAATGCTTTCAGATTCTATCGTCACAATTCGCAATGATCGATATGTTATCCCAGTAAAGCAAGAGTACCGTAATAATTACGGAGGAATCGTACACGATCAATCTTCTTCAGGTCAAACTTTGTTTATCGAACCAGATGCAGTTGTACAAGCAAACAATGAGATTCGTCGTTTAAAAATGAAAGAGCAAGAAGAAATTGAACGTATTTTAATCACGCTTTCACTCGAAGTGCAAACAGTTGCTCATGATCTATTTACTCTCGTTCAAATATTAGGTGAAATCGATGTTATTTTGGCCAAAGCTAAATATGGACAAGCAAATAGTTGCACCAAGCCTTCGGTCAATGAAGACGGAATTATTCGTTTAGTTAAAGCTCGACATCCATTATTAGATATAGCTGAAGCTGTTCCCAATACAATTGAGTTCGGTGAAGATATTACAGCCATTGTGATAACAGGTCCTAATACAGGAGGTAAAACAGTTACCCTTAAAACTGTTGGTCTATGCACCTTAATGGCTCAAGCTGGATTGCCAATCCCAGTGTTAGACGGTTCAGAAATAGCTGTATTTAATCAAGTATTTGCTGATATTGGAGATGAGCAATCTATTGAGCAGAGTCTAAGTACATTTTCTTCACATATGGTGAACATCGTAGATATATTAGGTAAGTTTGATGAGAATAGTCTTGTATTATTTGATGAATTAGGAGCGGGTACAGATCCACAGGAGGGTGCTGCACTGGCAATTTCTTTGCTAGATGAAGTACATGGCCGTGGTGCACGTGTCATGGCAACAACTCACTATCCAGAACTTAAGGCGTATGGTTATAACCGGGAAGGGGTAGCCAATGCAAGTGTGGAGTTTGATGTAGAAACGTTAAGCCCAACGTATAAGTTACTGATTGGCGTACCTGGTCGAAGTAATGCCTTTGAAATTTCCAAACGACTAGGTTTACCTGCGCATATTATTCAACATGCACAATCCTTTACTGGAACAGATCGTCATGAGGTTGAATCGATGATTGCCTCATTAGAAGCAAGTCGTAAGCAATCGGAAAAAGATGCTGAACAAACAAAAGTAGTTTTGTCGGATTCAGAAAAGGTTAACTTTGAGCTTAAAGAGCAACTACAACAATTAGATGATAAGAAAGAATCACTTGAACAAAAAGCAAAAGAAAAAGCTAGGAAGATTATTGAAGATGCTAAGCGTGAGGCAGAGGGAATTATAGCTGAACTTAGAGTCATGCAAAAAAATGTAAATCAAACAGTAAAAGAACATGAACTTATTGATGTTCGGAAACGACTGGAAAAAGCGGCTCCAGAAAATTCTGTATTGAAGAAGCAAAAGAAAGTAAACGAACGGCAGGTAAATTTGGCACAAGGTGATGAAGTGAAAGTACTTAGCTATGGACAAAAAGGAACGTTAATTGACAAAGTATCCACTAGTGAATGGTTGGTTCAAATAGGAATTCTGAAAATGAAGTTACATGAATCTGACTTAGAGTATGTTAAACCAGAAAAACAGAAACAAACAGTTGCTATGACAAATGTAAAAGGCAGAGACACCTACGTGAAGCTTGAACTAGATTTGCGTGGAGAGCGCTATGAGGATGCCATTATGCGTGCTGAAAAATATATTGATGATGCCGTTTTGTCAAACTATCATCAAGTATCGATTATTCACGGTAAAGGAACGGGAGTCCTTAGACAAGGTATTCAACAATTCTTAAAGAACCATTCGAGAGTGAAAAGCTACCGTTTTGGTGAATCAGGCGGGGGAGGCCATGGTGTTACAGTGGTGGAATTAAAATAATTGAAACCATTTGTACATGAATACGTACTTACAAGAAAGATTTAAAGGAGTAATGTACATGTTCAATATTATTTTTTGGCAAAATCCTTATGTGCAAACTGCAGGCTATTTTAGTGTAGTGGTATTATGTATCATCGTGTCATTAATTCTCTTTGAATTGGTCACTAAATATAAGAACTGGGAAGAAATCCAAAAAGGAAATATGGCAGTTGCAATGGCAACTGGAGGTAAGATTTTTGGAGTAGCTAATATTTTTAAATATTCTCTCGAGAATCATGATTCATTACCTGAAATGATGGGGTGGGGACTTTATGGTTTTGCCTTACTTTTATCTGCTTATTTTTTGTTTGAATTTTTAACACCTAAATTTAACATTGATCGTGAAATTGAAAAAGACAATCGATCAGTCGGTTTTATTTCATTATCTATTTCAGTAGGCCTTTCATTTGTAATTGGTGCAAGTATTTCATAGGAGCGGATAATTTTGGAAAAGTTAGCTAAAGTTTTACTTGCTGTTTGTATAGGATTTATAATTGTTGGAATAGTTTATCT
>JBFELW010000155.1:0-5520 GCA_041551995.1 Paenisporosarcina sp. | reverse complement strand
TCTTCATAATTTCTATTGTCTTCTCCTTCACGACGACCGGCAAAGGAGTTATCGACCGCTGGATGAAGCACGTCCTCTTCAGAAGGTCGATCATTAGGAATGTGATTAGCTGCATGGTCTACGCAACGCGTAGTATAGGGTACTGCTTCCAGCCTTTCATAAGATATTTCTTCACCACATTCATCACATATCCCATACGTTCCTTTTGAGATTGAATTCAGGGCACCATCCACTTTCTCTAATTCAGAATCTTCATGGACTTTAAGTGCCATGTCTTTTTCACGTTCATACAACTCTGTACCTAAATCGGCAGGATGGTTATCTACAGTAGATAGTTCAGTTGTGGTATCTCGAATACTACCTTGTTCTAGCAAAAGGTTATCATCATGTCTTTCAATCATCATTTTTTGCTCTAAAAGTAACTTCTTTAACGTTGACTTTTGTTTGTCCGTAATCATACAAGATCACTTCTTTCATGTTTTATTCAAATAAGATAGGTATTTTTTAACTCCAAATTATAACGCCAGAGATACATATAGCTTTGACCAAATTCATGAATTTTAATTGAAAAATTTTTAATAAGGTTCAAATAAGTTGTAAACAATAAAATCTTACATGCATCTTTATCTAAAGCTACCTCGTCGTTGTTAATAAGAGCATATAGGAAACGGGTGAATGCTATGAAAAAGAAAGTTGTCATCGCAGGAGGAACAGGCTTTATTGGACAATATCTAGATAAGAAGTATACAAATTTGGATTATGAAGTGATTATTATTTCGAGACAATCACAACATGTTGCTTGGACAGATCACTGTGAAATTGTTAAAGCTTTAGAAAATGCTGAACTGTTGATTAATCTTGCTGGGAAGTCTGTTAACTGTCGATACAATGAAAAAAATAAAAACGAAATACTTCATTCGAGGACAGAAACGACAAACATTCTTGGTACTGCGATATTAGCATGTGCAAATCCTCCGCATTTATGGATTAATTCCAGTACGGCAACCATATATCGATATGCGGAAGATCGACCTATGACAGAAACTGGTGGGGAAATAGGCGCCGGTTTCTCAGTTGATATTGCGAAAGCGTGGGAACAAGCCTTATTTTCTTTTCAACTTCCTAATACAAGGCAAGTGGCTTTAAGAATGGCAATTGTGCTAGGAGAAGACGGTGGAGTAATGGAGCCTTATTTAAACTTAGTTCGCTTTGGTCTTGGTGGAATTCAAGGTTCAGGAAAACAGAAATTCAGCTGGATTCATATTGAGGATTTGTTTCAAATTATTCTTTTTCTACAAAATAACAAAGAATTAAGTGGTGTATTTAATTGTTCTTCACCGCACCCTGTCTCGAATCGTGAATTTATGAGCGAGTTAAGGAACGTGATGAATCGAAAAATAGGTTTCCCTGCACCTAAGTGGATGCTAGAGATAGGAGCATTATTTATGCGAACCGAGACCGAATTAATACTAAAAAGTCGGTGGGTTGTTCCGGAGAGGTTAATGAACGAAGGATATACCTTTAAATTTGCAAAATTAGAAAAAGCACTTCAACACATCATAAAAAGTTCGAATTAAATGTGTAAAATAAAATTTAGCCTATTATTGTTATAAGATGGATGAAAAAAGTGAAAAGGTTTTTATTACATTAACCGTATTGAATATTCAAAGATGCTAATCCTATTGAGAGGACTTGGCATCTTTTTTTTATTCTTACATTGTAGTTTTCACCAAGTAATTGAACATATTCATCGTGTTATTAATTGAAAAAGGAGCGTCTGTCTAAAACCAGCACTCCATTTAAATACTCATTACTTACTTTTCCTTTTGTTTCTTTCGAGAATCATCTTCACTTTCTTTAACAAATTCCAATTTACTATTTTCTCCCAAAACGCGTTCGTCTACTCTATTGGACATCCACACTTGCTCTCCGTTGTTTGTAAGAAGATCATGAACAGTTTCTTCTTCTTTATCAGGATTTTCGTTCAAATTTGACCCCTCCTAGGTTAACCTAAATTATCTTTTTCTGTTAAATGTCTTATTCTTTTTACCCGTAGTTCCTGCTCTCAATGATGTTTGAATGATATCTGTTAATTCACGAGAAAATTCATCTCTGACATCACCAGGAGCGATTTTTAATTCTTTTGGTGTTTGAGGTAATGAGTTTTTATTGTTACTTGATGAGTTATGGTCGTCTCTACCCAAGATATTCACCTTCTTTCTAGTATATTTGTTGTTAAAAGTATGGCTCGAATGTATTCATCTCATGCACGTATTTAGAATGTGACACACGAAATGGCGAATACATGGAAGTTAAGTGAATTATGAATTCTCTATCTCATTGATGTATGATGAACTATATAGGTTGGGAGGAATAAAGATGAATACTTACTCAATTATTTATTCAATGAATAGCGGTGTTACGCTTGAAGAAATTGTTCACTTTGAAACATTGGAACAGGCTTATAAATCCGTTAAGTCGAACGGATTACACATGTTTACATCACCAGATGAAGAAATTATTTATCGTATCAACTTCGATTATGTTCAATTCGTTAAAGTGAAGGAACATGTGGAACCAACAGCTAGATCAATGAAAAAGAGAGCGAACAATCGCTAAAACACAGAAAAGGATTTACATGGATATTCCAATGTAAATCCTTTTTTATAGTACCGGTTAATTATTAATGCTCTTTAAGTTCAGTAATATCAACTTCGGATCTTTCTTCAGAAGGACCTCGTAAATCAACAGTGGCAGTTTTTCCATCCTCATGAACACGGTCTACCCAAACATTCACGCCATTATAACTGATATCAAATATCGATGCAGAAGAAACAATTTCTTTTAAACGATTTAATTCCATGTGGGTATCTCCTTTTACTCATATTTATGGGTAGTATGGATTTGAATTTAAGTTTCATGTAATAAAAAAAGAAATTCTTGTTCGTTATCAAGTAAGTAAAACTATTGCTATACTGATTACATATTGTACTTCGGTTGAATGAAGAGCAAAGAAGGATGGGAATGTATTGAATCTAACACCTATAACAGGACCCTATATATATACGTATGCTTACACAGAAGATGAAGAAGATCTTTGTTATTTAGAAATGCGGTCTTTCTTCGGAGAAGATACGCAAAGTAAAATACTGAAAAGTTCTGTATGTATCGAACCAAGTAGAAGTCCGTTTATCAAGGAGCGAATTGAAGTTTTATTTGAAGGTAATGAACTGTCAGACATACTAAAACAAGTTGAAGTTCTAAATATGGGTGATGCCACGTTTAAAGTAATCTTTGTCAAAATTAATGATTTGATTGAATCGGAGAAAATTGAATATCAGCAGAAACGTGAGATTGAACGAGAAGTTGGCTTGATTATTGAAGGTGAAGCAGACGTTCATAACCCAGATGTTACATACGGATTAGTTCCCCTAGGTGGGCGATGGTATTTTGGATACTACCTCAAAAGTGAGGCAGTATGGTTACGTCATTTAAAAAAACCTCGTGAATATTCAACTGCGTTGAGCACACGAGTTGCACGTGCAGTGGCGAATATTGCTGTTCCCAATCCAGCTGGGGTAAAGGCAATTGATCCATGTTGTGGAATTGGCACGGTATTAGTCGAAGCACTCTCCATGGGAATTGATATTGTTGGTCGTGATATTAATCCAATCGTGGTGTTAGGTTCACGTGAAAACATTGCTTACTTTGGTTTAACTGGAGATGTAGATCTTGGTCCAATAGCTGAAGTCGAAAAGAACTATGATGTCGCCATAATTGATATGCCCTATAATTTATATACTCATGCCACTCCAGAAGATCAACTCTCTATTTTAATGCACGCAAGACCGATTACGCAGAAATTAGTGGTTGTTACGATTGAAAATATCGATCATATGATTGAACAAGCGGGCTTTATGATCACGGATAGATGTATAGCTAAGAAAGGGATTTTTTCTAGAGAAATATTAGTGTGTATGTAACGATATCTAAAAGATATCTGAGCACTAAAAAACGATAGAAGAAAGAAGGTGACCCCTTGGTTTTTATGTATGTATTACTGATTGTGGCTTTTATCGACATGTTTTCACAATTACCTGTAATTGCCTCTTTTGCCACTAGTTTAGGAGCTACTCCCATTATAGTAGGATTAGTGATCGGTGTTTACTCCTTTTCAAATATGTTAGGAAACGTACTATCGGGAATTTGGGTAGACAAGTTTGGCTCGAAACGTATTTTAGTTAGTAGTGTAATTGTAGCTGGCATTCTCGTTTTCTTTTATACATATGTTACAAGTCCAAGTCAATTGCTTGCCATTCGCTTTTTTCACGGGTTTGCTGCTGGCTTCATCGTGCCTGCAGCATTTGCGGCAATTGGACGAAATGATGATGAACAATCAAGTGGGAAAAAGATGTCACATTCGGGTGCTGCCATTGGAGTAGCGGCAATTATTGGTCCTGCAATGGGTGCCATCATTAGTAATAGACTGAGTATTGATTGGTTATTTTATATAATCTCTCTTGCTTTAATTTTAGTTGGACTCATAGCGATAGTACGAATTAAAACAAAACCAATTTCCTTGAATCAATCAAACCTACGAGAAGAAGTTGGATTTTCCTTTATAAAAATCCCTGCCATTCAATTTGCTTATGTTTCTATTTTTCTATTGCTCTTTATGCAAGGCGTACTTACATATGCCTTGCCTTTGAAAGTGGAAGAACTTCATTTAATGCAAGAAATGACTGGCATTTATCTAAGTGTTTTTGGAATAATAGCTATCCTATTTTTCATTCTCCCTTCAAATCGGATTTTTGACCGTATTAACAATTTGAGTTTGATGTTTGTCGGATTGTTCACCATCTCTTTATCAATTCTGGGTATGGGACTTGCATCTTCTTCAATAACCGTATTTCTAGCAATAACTATTTATGGAATTGGCTTTGCTTTATTGTTCCCCTCCACAAGTACAACCATCATGAAAAGTACGAATTCTCAAAATCGAGGGAAAGCTTTCGGCATTTACTACGCGTGTTTTTCCTTAGGGGTCATTTCAGGGTCTTTTTTAGGAGGTGTACTTGGGACATCTGCAACTTTAATTTTCACAATAGGAGCAGCCATTGTTTTTATCGTGAGTTTTTTAATGTTTATAAATAGGAATCGCAAGCGAGGACTTTAAGTTAAGTTCCCATAAAGGCTTAACTATCTGATATGATGGGGGACAGGAAAGCGATCAATGAATTCAGAAGGAGTGAAGAAGTTGAATTGTCCAGTTTGTGATAATGTGCGAATGAGAGAAGTCGAAAAAGAAAATGTGTTAATTGATGTTTGTCCAGATTGTAAAGGTGTTTGGCTTGATCGGGGAGAACTAGAAAAAATTACAACAGGATTAAGAGAAGATCAAAAATCCTATACCCAGTCATATGAAAAAGATGATCGCCAATATCGTGATAGTCGAGAAAGTTCTAGAAGCGATTATGACAGAGGGTCCGACTCTAAGTATTCAAAAGATGGGTATCCACC
>JBFELW010000154.1:0-5544 GCA_041551995.1 Paenisporosarcina sp. | reverse complement strand
TTCAGACGTAATCACTTCATTGACTTAACGGCTCTTCACCGGCACATCTTTACAGCAATTTGCTGGTCCTGACGGCAGCTAACGGGGTGAACTTCGATGAACCTTTTATATTTGCACTTTCAGTCAAGGTGCAAACTTCCTACATAAGAGGTGAACATGTACTCTTCCCGATCAAAGCTTTTTTAACTATCAAATTAGTTCTATTATACGTCTGTTTTGGATTTTCATCAAGATTCAATTGAATTTGGAATTAATGTATACAAAAGAATACCAGTCGCAACGGCCACATTTAATGATTCCGCTTGTCCTAAAAGAGGTATCTTTAAATTCAAATCAGTTTGTACCAGTAGTTCTGCTGACAAACCGCTTCCTTCATTCCCCATAATTAGTGCAAATTGATTTTGTGGTTTCACTTGGTTGTATACAACTGATTCGTCTAAAGACGTACCATACACAGGGATATCTTTTTCTTTACACGCTTGGACCCACTCAGAAAGTTCTCCTCTTTGAACCGGTATATGAAAATGAGAGCCCTGTCCTGATCTAACCGTTTTAGGATTGTATGCATCCGCTGACCCTTTTCCCAAAATAACAGCATCTAGACCAGCAGCATCAGCAGTTCGAATCATCGTTCCTACATTCCCCGGATCTTGAACGGCATCTATAAAAAGAAGTCGTTTCCATGATTGTTGTTGTTCAATGCTCGACTTTGGTTGTGTACAGTGTGCATAAATCCCTTGAGAATGCTCCGTCTCTGCAATTTCTTTCGCAATTTCCATCGTAATTTCAATCATTTCAATACCATCAATGTTCCAGGTTGTTTGAATATTTGTTCCTTCTCGTACAATTAATGAAAGAACTGAATTTCTTTTTTTCAGGGCTTCTTCGACTAAATGGAATCCTTCAACTAAGAATTCCCCCGATTTGTCTCGCTCTTTACGAACAGAAACAAGTTTCTTCCAATGTTTTACTTGAGTATTTTGTGATGATTCAATACGTTTCATATCTTCTTGTACCGCCTTTTTCTTTTAAGTGTATCAAATACATGTATAACTGGCGAGAACAGGGGACAAAATGTGAGTGAGGAGGAGAATTAATATGAACTTTCAAATTCGAGACGCAATTACAGCAAACATGGTTGGCAATAATGCAAAAGAAATCCGTAATGTTGTTGAAGATGCTATAACACGTGGTGAAGAACATTTACTCCCAGGTCTGGGCGTGTTTTTTGAAAATTGGTGGAAAACTGCTGCTGAACCTGAAAAAGAAACTGTCTTAAAACATTTGGAACAATCTTTCCAGGCACAATAAAAAATAAAAAGTCTCCGGGTATTGGAGACTTTTTTTGTGGGTTCAATTCTAAATGAAAACTATACCTATATCCAAATAGTACTAATGAAAATGCTAAAGGATTTTTGCTATCAATTATTCTTCTACCTCTTCGAGATGTTTGCGAATTTCTAAGTAATAAATCAAATACTGGATTAGAGCTATAATTAAAATGCCTGCAATCATAACAAATTTCGACAAGTCTAAGAGCATATACAACATGGCTGTGGTTGGTAATGCCCAAACAAAGAACGTATACACTTTTTGAGCTGCTCTTCTCGTAATATATATCAAACCTTCATCCTGCTCTAAATACTCAACAGGGCGTACTTGCCACAATGATATTTTTTTATTTGGATTTTGTTTGTTATGCAGGGATACTTTCCTCGTGAATATAGCGAGCAAAATAATTGTCAATAAACCAGTTACTAACATTACAACAGTTTCCAACGATCTTAAATCTATTCTATAACTTAATTCAGCATCCGTATTTACGAATTCTGTTGAAGCTCCAGTTATAACGAATACTATTCCTCCAAATAAAATAATGAAAGCCATTTGCCATAGTGGATATTGTATACGAATGTCTTTTTTTATCATGATTTCTCACCTTCCAGCCAAAATAATTCATCAACTTTAATATCAAATTCCCTTGCAAGCTTTAAAGATAAGGTGATAGATGGTGAAAAGTTCCCTTTTTCAATAAATGCTATGGTTTGTCTTGTAACCCCAACTCTAACCCCTAACTCTCCTTGCGAAAATCCAAACCGTGCACGTAACTCTTTGACTCGATTGTGGAGCATTTGTTCAACTCCTCTGTGTTAAGTATTATGTACTTAATGTATACTTTACTTAACATTTCGTCAATAAAAAATAACATTATTGGAACGGTATTCTCTACTCAATAACTTATATGAGAACCTATATAAGCTGTCTAAAACACGTTCTCCACTCAGCACTTCATAATTCTTTATCTTCAAGTTCAGTATTTACAATTAAAAAATGACAAAAAGGTATCGAGAGAGCGTGCCCTCGATACCTTTTGTCGATAAATTTAGTGCACCGCCTCAGCGATGCACTTTTATACGATCTTAATTAAAAATAATTTTATTAACAGTGTCTCGGTCAAGTTTCTTAATAACCGCAACAATTAATTTTACTGCATTTTCATAGTCATCACGATGTAATATACCTGCGTGAGAATGAATATAGCGAGTTGCAACACCAATAGCTAACGAAGGGACACCGTTCGCTGTTAAATGGATTGCACCTGCATCAGTTCCTCCACCAGGAATAGTTTCAAATTGGTAAGGAATATTGTTCTCTTCTGCAGTATCTACTACTAGATCACGCAGACCTTTGTGAGCAACCATAGATGCGTCAAATAACACGATTTGAGGCCCCTCACCCATTTTACTTGTTGATTCTTTAGTCGTAATTCCAGGCGTGTCTCCAGCAATACCTACATCAACTGCAAAACCAATATCTGGTTTGATTTTTGCAGCTGCTGTACGAGCACCACGTAAGCCAACTTCTTCTTGAGCAGCACCAACACCATATACAATGTTCGGATGTTTTTGACCTTTCAAGGCTTTTAAAACGTCAATTGCAATAGCACAGCCAATGCGATTATCCCAAGCTTTTGCAAGGAGTAATTTCTCATTGTTCATGACATGAAAGTCGAAGTATGGCGTAATCATATCTCCAGGTGATACACCCCACTCCATCGCTTCCTCTTTTGAAGAGGCACCGATATCAATAAACATGTCCTTAATATCAACTGGTTTTTTTCTAGCTTCAGGAGATAAAATATGAGGAGGTTTAGAACCGATTACACCAATAATCGAATCTCCTTTACGTGTAACGATAGTTACCTTTTGAGCTAGCATGACTTGTGACCACCAGCCACCGACCGTTTGGAACTTTAAGAAACCTTTGTCATCAATTTGTGAAAGCATGAATCCAACTTCATCTAAATGACCAGCAACCATGATTTTAGGTCCATCTGCATCGCCTACTTTTTCAGCAATCAAACTTCCCAAATTATCTGTATCCATACGATCAGCAAATGGCTCTATGTATCGTTTCATTACATCACGAGCTTCACGTTCATTCCCTGGAATCGCTTTTGCATCTGTCAAATCTTTTAACATTGTTAGTGTTTCATCTAACTTCGTCATTATTTCGCCCTCCTAAATATAAGCTACAGTCTCATTATAATGTAAACACATACAGTTTTCAAAATATATTTGTTAATACCCTGAACGTTGACGCTCATAATTTATTTCATTCTTATCAAGATATGCTTGTACAATTTCTTCATGCGTAAATCCAAGATTTGACGCAATTGCACCATACCAAGCCCACACTTCTTCATAGTTACCCATTGTTGGGGTTTTTAAAAATCGACTAATTGCTGATTGAGTATGTAGAAATAACATCGTTAAGGAATCTTTGGGTTGGTTCATTGGCCATTTCTCAAGGTCATCTAACTTCTTTTCGATTCCAAGCGATAGTAAAAAGTGAACCGAATCCACATATTCCTCTAAAATCACAAATTTTTCTGATGGCCCTTTTTCACTCCAAAATTTAAAACAGCGAGTTTCATTAGCTAACTCAGAAAGTTCAACTAGAAGAGCAAGCCCTTTCTCAAGAAATACATCATGTGAAATGTTTTTCTCAACTTGGATATACGTATCGAGAGATTTTTGCATAGTAAAAAGGGAATGTAAGTGCAAGGAAAATACCTCCAAAATAAAAATTTTTATAATTATGAAACCAATAGATTCATTCATCCGTATATAATAGTACCATGTCTGTCCAACGGGGGTTCCATTATGATTATCATACTTATTCGTTTTTTGATTATCGCTCTTATTATTTACTTGTTTTATCGTGGAATTGTTTATTTAATGGATCCTAAGCGTAAATTAGATGAATCTCATGAGAAGGGTTCATATTATTTTTATGATGACGTTAATAATATTCGGAAGAATTTTTTCATCTCATACAAAGGAGCAATGTTTGAAGGGGAAAAGTATTTAGGAACTACCGATAATGCTTTCGAAGTTGTTTCTATTTTTGTATGGGCCAAAGACACGATGACGTTACAAGGCTTCACACGGGATGACTTCTTATTTCTAGAAAAAGAAATTTTGATGAACTACTCTAATGCTGAAATTAGCTGGAAAAACCCCATAGAAAAATTGATGAAAAACGAATGAAAAAACTCGACACAGAAGATGTGTCGAGTTTTTTTACTTCAATTTTCAAAAGGAAGAATCGTTTAACAATGAAGTTATCCAAATCAATAAGACTACATGTCCAATAGCTAGTAATGTAAATCCTATTCGAAAGTTCAGGTGCTTCGTTTTATGACGGAAAGTAATCATACCAAGATATGAACCTATTCCCCCGCCTAATATAGCCAGTTTCCATAAAGTATTTTCGGATACTCTGCGCTTACTAGTTTTTGCTGCAGATTTATCATGACCCATAGTAAAAAATGAAATCAAGGACATTACTAAAAAGAAACCTAGAATTAGTATGTGAGTCATAGATTTCCTCCTAAAAAAAGACTGATGGAAAATCCATCAGTCTTTTAAGTATTCAATATTAGTTATTCATCGCTTTTTTAGCAGCATCTGCTAATTGTGTGAATGCAGCTGTATCTGAAACAGCTAATTCAGCTAACATTTTACGGTTAACTTCAATACCAGCTAATTTCAAACCGTGCATTAAACGGCTATATGAAAGACCATTGATACGAGCTGCCGCGTTGATACGTGTAATCCAAAGTCTACGGAAATCACGTTTCTTTTGACGACGGTCACGGTATGCATACATACCTGATTTCATTACTGCTTGATTTGCTACTTTATATAATAAACTCTTAGCACCATAATAACCTTTTGCTAATTTAATTACTTTTTTACGACGATTTCGCGTCACTGTTCCACCTTTTACGCGTGGCATAATTCATTACCTCCTGCTATTCTCATTTTTCGTGTATTATTTCATGTAAGCGATAAGTGATTTGATACGTTTGTAGTCTCCTGAAGAAACAAGTCCACCTTTACGTAACTTACGTTTAGCTTTTGTTGACTTGTTAGCAAATAAGTGACTGCGGTATGCGCTTGCACGTCTTATTTTTCCAGAACCAGTCTTTTTAAAACGCTTAGCCGCGCCGCGGTGAGTTTTCATTTTTGGCATGTC
>JBFELW010000153.1:0-5557 GCA_041551995.1 Paenisporosarcina sp. | reverse complement strand
GGGAACTTCATAACATATAGAGTGAAGAAGGAGTGGCGTAGATGAACAAGCCATCTAAAGAACAAACATTAAACAAGGTGAGAGAAGCTAAGCCATGGATTCGTCGTTTTGCCCGCTTCGGCTATATGGCTAAAGGTGTGGTTTATGTCATGATTGGCCTTTTGGCATTTCTAGCAGCCTTTGGACCCGGAGGGGATACAAAGGATTCCTCAGGTGCTCTTAGATCTATTGCGCAGATCCCATTTGGTGAAATGATATTATGGGGGATTGGCTTAGGGCTGATTGGATACATTATGTGGCGTCTAATTAAGACTATTAAAGATCCTGAAAATGAAGGTACAGATGTAAAAGGAGTTATCACACGCATTGGTTTTTTTATTAGTGCAATTATCTATTCAAATTTAGCTTTTGGTGCAATCAAGCTGGCGACTAACACTGGAAATGCTGGTGGTGGAAACTCCGAAAAGACCATGTCAGCTAAACTATTGGAACAGCCTTTTGGTGTGTGGCTCATAGGAGTACTCGGCGTGGGTATCATTGCTTATGGTATATATGAATTGTACAAGGGATATACCGAGAAATTTATGAAAAAGTTTAAAACATATGAAATGAACATTGGAGAAAGAAAGATAGCCAGAAATTCAGGGAAATTAGGTTTGATTTCTAGAGGTATTGTGTTCAGTATGGTTGGTTTCTTCTTCATTCAAACGGCTATAACGCATGATCCTGATCAATCAAAGGGTATGGATGGTGCATTGGCAGAACTTGCTCAACAACCCTATGGACAAATTTTGCTTGCCTTGGTTGCAATGGGACTCATGTTATATGGCGTGTACCAAATCATTCGCGGTCGTTATATTGCTATGAGTTTCGGTCATAATGGCAAGTGAAAACGGAACCATTCACTTTTGTGAATGGTTCTTTTCATGGGCAAGTAACCATTCTTTACGCCATGTTTCCCATGCAAATCCTGTCATAGAACCATTTTTCCCGATGACTCGATGACAAGGTACGAGGATAGCTAGGCGGTTTTTGCCAATTGCAGTGCCAACAGCACGTACAGCCGTGTCTTTATTAAGTTGCTGTGCGATATCCGAGTATGTATTTGTTGTTCCAAAAGGAATCTTTTTAAGTGCAGTCCAAATAGTTTGTTGAAATGGAGTTCCAGACGATATGGAAATTGAATTAAATTCTTTTGTTTCACCTTTGAAATAGCTTTCTAGCTGAAGAAGAATCTCTTTTACAAGCTCATTTTCATTTGGTGTATCCCTTTCTTCAACAAATAACACAGAAAGGACGCTTGTAGCATCTGCTGTAACTTCAATCATTCCGATAGGTGAGTCATAATATCCTCTAAACATCACGTCACTCCTTTTCCTATAATCATACTCGAATTCTTCTGATCTTGCATTTTCATTTATGCGTTACATCTTCTCTTTTTTATTGTGGTAGAATACGAAATAAGTAGAGTATAAAAAAGTTTATTCCGTATTTAATTTTCAGGTCGAAGTAAAGGAGAATTCTTATCATGCGTGAATACATCGCCCTGATTACACTGAGTCTTATTTGGGGGCTTTCGTTTGTCTTTATTCATATTTTAAGCGAACCTGCAGGGGTATGGGGCACAGTTTTTATTCGGTGCATGGCAGGAGCGTTGTTATTAGCTCCACTTTTATGGGTTAAGCGTAAACAGATTATCAAACCGATTCCTTGGAAATCTTTACTTATCGTGGGGGTTTTCAATGCGGGTTTACCTTGGGGGTTAATTGCCCTGAGTCAAACTCAAATTAACAGCAGTTTGGCAGCTGTTTTAAATGCTTTTACTCCAATTTTTACAGGGTTAATTGGAATTCTATTCTTTAGTACTGTCTTATTTAGACGGCAATGGATCGGAATCGCGATTGGATTTATTGGAATTCTAATCATTATGAATTTTAATATTTCTGTTCTATTTGGTGAAAGTTTTATTGGTATTGGCACGATGATACTTGCTACGATGAGTTATGGGTTCTCTTCCCATTACGCACGTAAGCATCTCAAAGACGCTGGCATCATATTTGTCACCACTTGTACTTTAGTGGTGGGTACATTCGTTGGTGGAATAGGGATGCTTGTCACACAACCAACTCAGCTTGTTCATCTTGCGAACGTCATGAATGGGGAAATTCTTTTCGCAATTATGGGTCTGGGCTTCTTTGGATCTGGCATCGCCCATTTACTATTCTTTTATTTAATGAGCAAAAAAAGCCCGGAATTTGCGACATCAGTTACCTATCTAATTCCGATATCTGCCATCTTCTGGGGCTCCTTTTTGCTCGATGAAACGATTACGATAAATATGGTTATAGGACTTGTTGTCATTTTATGTGGTGTATATTTAACGACTCGAATTAAAGTGAAACAAGTAAGTGCATAGAAGATTAACGTAATCCACTTCATACGAGGTGGATTCTTTTATTTCCAATAAAGTAAAGCAAAATGAACCTTTCATTTAAGATGCATTTGAATAGTGTGAATGCTCCCCACATATATAAGGATACGTGTCCTAATAAATGAATTTTCAAGGGAGAATGGATTTGCGACAAATGAAAAGAAGCTTGTTATGGATCTTTCTTGGGACCATTATCTTTTGGCCATTTGATGAATTAAAGAAAGTACAGACTGAAGTTGGTGAAGTAACTGAAGTAACTAAAGTTGGCTCTAATGAATATGCACAACTTGGCAATGAAATTAACCAAATCCTACAGGACAAAAGATTAAGTGGAACGACAACAGGCATAAGCATTCGTAAGGCGTCCACAGGTGATGTTATTTACAACCATCTCGGTGATAGTAGATTACAACCTGCCTCTAGCTTGAAACTGCTGACAGGGGCTGCTGCGCTTGATGTCTTAGGAGAAGACTTTCGGTTCACCACAGAAGTATTATCAGACGGGATCTTACAAGGAAGTGTATTACATGGAAATATATATTTAAAAGGCAAAGGCGATCCAACATTACTAAAAGAAGACTTTGATACACTAGCAAGAAATCTTAAGGAAAAAGGCATTAAACAAGTAAATGGGAATCTAATTGGAGATGATACGTGGTATGACAATGTACGATTGTCCCCAGATATTACATGGACAGATGAGCCGTATTACTATGCAGCTCAAGTATCAGCCCTTACAGCGTCACCTAATAAGGATTACGATTCAGGAACTGTCATTGTAGAAGCATTTCCGAATAAAACAGTTGGGAAGTCTGCAGTTATTAAAGTGTATCCAGAAACTGATGTCATGAAAGTGATGAATCGATCTATTACCGTTGGAAGAAAAGTGAGCAGGGATATTACGATTACACGACAGCATGGTACGAACAACATTATTATAGAAGGCACAATACCATTTGAAAGTAATGCAGCGCGAGAATGGATTACCGTTTGGGAGCCCACTTTTTACGCATTGGATTTATTCAAAAGATCATTACAAGACCATGGCATTCTGTTCTCTGAGGAACCCCGTGTTGCTTTGGGGAAAACACCTACCAAAGCGATAGTGCTGACATCTAAAGAATCGATACCATTAAAAGATTTGTTTAATCCATTTATGAAACTAAGCAATAATGGGATCGCGGAAGTATTAGCAAAGGAAATGGGGAAGTACGTCTACGGGGAAGGAAGCTGGAAGAACGGTCTCCGTGTGATTGAGGAATATGCAGGTAAAGTAGGGCTTAATATGGATATGGTCCAATTAAGGGATGCCTCAGGAATGTCTTATATTAATACGATTTCAGCAAACGAGTTATCCAAATTATTATATGAAGTGCAAAAAGAGCCGTGGTACGATACATTTCTAACATCCTTGCCGGTAGCTGGAAACAGTGATCGTTTTGTTGGAGGAACACTTCGAAATCGAGTGAATATAGTTGGGAATGTTAAAGCAAAGACCGGACGTTTGTTAGCTGTTTCCTCAATTTCAGGCTATGTTGAAACGAAAGATGGAGAAATCATGACGTTTTCTATCCTTATTAATAACCATGTGGACGGTGTGAAACCAGTAGAAGATTTGATTGTATCCGCGATAACGAATTATCAAAAATGAAAAATTAGTAGCTTCTCCTGGATTATTGTGGGAAGCTATTTTTATTAGAACAATTGATTAAGTTATTTAATGGAAGGAAGATTTAATATGATAAAAGCAATCATTTTCGACTTTGACGGGTTAATTGTAGATACAGAATCTATTTGGTATGAAGCCTATAGAGATGCCTTAGTTGAACACGATTTCCATCTTACACTAGAACATTTTGGACAGGTGATAGGCACCTCGTCAGGAGCGCTAGATCGTCTAATTCAAGATCATGTGGCGGTGGACGTTGATGTAGATGCCATTAATGACAAAGCAGATACCTTATATAAAAAGAACCTTCTATCACCAACATTGCGTGATGGTGTCCAATCATATGTGGATAGCGCAAAAGAAGCAGGTATGAAGCTTGCTGTTGCATCAAGTTCTGGTCGAGCTTGGGTTGAGGGATATTTGGAGAAACTCGGTATTCTTCATGAATTTCATGTCATCAAAACAAGAGAAGACGTTGAAATAGTAAAACCAGATCCGGCACTCTATTTAGAAGCGTTAAAAGCGTTGCAAATAGAAGCGCATGAAGCGATCGTTTTTGAGGATTCATTTAATGGGTTAAAGGCAGCCCGTGCAGCGGGGATTAAGTGCGTAATCGTTCCGAACCCTGTGACAGCCCACTTGCCATTTGAAGGACATGCCCTTCATTTGCATTCAATGGCAGATATGAAACTAGTGGATGTCATCGGAAAATTAATGGATAGGTAATTTACCATTTGGGAAGGAGATTACTATGTTAACGACACAACAATTACAAGAAATCGAAAATTTGCAAAAAGAATGTGAAGTATACGATCAGTTACAACTGAAACTGAACTGGGAAATGCTTAAAAAACGCGAATCGGATCAGCTAGACTTCCTTCATTATGAAAATGAAGAACTTATCGCATTCTTAGGACTATATGCATTTGGTTCTACAGTTGAAGTATGTGGCATGGTGAAACCAAGTGAACGTAGAAAAGGTCACTTCCAGCGATTGTTTAATCAAGGCATGGATGCTGTACATAAAATGGGGTACAAGAAGGTTTTATTAAACGCACCTGCAGGATCAGATGCAGCAAAAATGTTTTTAAATAAACAAGAGGCACAGTACGCATTTAGTGAACATCAAATGGAATGGATGCCTCAAGATCTCGAAAACGTAGAAGACGTTACGTTGCGTCTTGCTGATAGCAATGACATAGATTTACGAGTTCTACTGGACATGGAGGGCTTTGGGCAATCAGAAGAAGATGCGCGTTCTGCTAATGAACGAGTGGATCATGATGAAGAAACGGATATGTTTATGATTGAAGTGAATGATGAATCGGTTGGTAAAATTCGCTTAAGAATGGAAGAAGGTCAAACGTGGATTTACGGATTTTCCATCTTACCTGAACAGCAAGGCAAAGGCATTGGACGAAAAGTATTGAAGAAAGTAGTAAACGAACAGAGTACAT
>JBFELW010000152.1:0-5567 GCA_041551995.1 Paenisporosarcina sp. | reverse complement strand
AGTCCTTCGCAAGTGCATGCATGCTATCTAAGTCCAGGACATCCAATAATTCAAATGGACCGCTTTCAGTTACCGGTGAGTCCACTTTTCGAATATCTGTAGCTAAAACGTTGTCGGCACCATAGGTATCCCTAAGCTTCAGAACTAATTCTGACCCTATTTGGCCTAATGCTCCGGTTATAATAATTTTTTTCAATTGAAACCCTCCACTTCAAATAAACATTTGTATTCTCTAAAAATACACACTATATTAATAAGGCATTGATATACTTGGTTTTTACCTACAATGATTATAGGTTGTTCATTGGTAAAATACAACTCGATTCTCTTAAAAAAGGGATCTGTGTGTCTTACATGTTGATTTCAGAATAAGACTGAGGGGAATTCTCCCCCTCCGACCGTCTTGCAATTACACTTAACCTTGTAACGATAACAACTTCGGTTAATCCTTAAAAATCATAAGTGAGAAACCAATACTAGTTAACATATAGTTTACCCATATTTTCGTTCTTTCTAGTATTATCTATTAAAAGAATGAACACCTTTCGTAAAATGTAGCGTTTGATAGGGTTTATTTTGTTATACTGAAGAGAAAAAGGGCGAATTCATGATGAACTTATTTCGACTTAGCATTACCTTTATTTTTGGTTTCTTTTTAGCGACATTTTTGTTCTTTTTAAAATTCCCTATATTGGTTATTATTTCAACCTTGGTCGTGTTTATTCTCGCATTTGTTGTTCTTCCTCAGGCCTTCACTGCTTACCGATCAAACAACATCAAATCAATCGAGAAATTTTTAGTAGCTAATCATAAAAAACCTTTATTCGCCTATCCCTTAGCTTTGGCTAACAGTAATGATATGGCGGTTGAAGAAAGTTTACGAGCGGTTGTTGCTAAATATAATCAACCGTATATGCAAAATGTCTACAAAACGATATTGGCTTTACACCTAAAAAACATTAAGGCTGCAGATATATATGCAAAAAAAATAGAAAATGAACCATTAAAGTCTTATTATGCTGCCTATATTGCTGCTAAAAAAGGTGAGTTTGAAGAAGCGGTTCTACATGAAGAAAATGTTAACGTGGAATGGATGATACACGCTTTGCATGCGCTATATGCACATGAAAAAGGTAAACAAGATGAGTTTTCAATCGAATCAAAGCTTGCTGTAAATCATTCTCGAGGCGTTCAAAAATATATTTTGCTTCATTCCTTTAAAAACATGTAAGAGTATCCACGCTGGCTATAGCGTGGATACTCTTTTTTAAGCATGTGATTATGGGACAGAAAAAAATTGACGCACAATCTCTCGTCTTTGAAGCAATTTCTTAACATCGTACGGTTTTCTTTTTCTTTGGTTCACCACGAGATAATATCTTCTCAATATAGTCAAAGGCGATTGGCACTTTACATGCGGTTCCACCCATGTCAACGTGAACTTTACCAATTTCTTCAGCTACTCGTTGTGCATCTTCTCGAAGTTCAGGTACATAGGCACCAACGCCAATAACAAATGAATTCATATTGTACCGAACACGATTCGGCGCTTGGTGAATACCGAGTCTAACTTGCTCTAGAAGACTAGCAAGTTCTTTTACATCAAGCTCGTCAGCCTCTGCATACATGACATAGTTTGCATATGTACTCCAACCAGCACATGCCACCATTTCTTGATCAGATTGCATCCACTCTCTAGCTAACTCGAGTGCATATGCACTTTCCGCAGTTACCCATGCCACAGTGTATTCAGATAACATATACCAATATGCCTCTTTAACCCATGACTGTAACTGTGCTTTCGTCATAAGCTTGGGATCGATAGCTAACCCTGCCAAATACATTGCATCTGAAATACCTGAGTTATATAATTTCAACGCTAATTCTTGATCTTTTTTCACATGTTTTACTATCTTCTTCATGTCTCCAACCTTCACGCCATAAACTACTCCGGTTGCCCCATGATTGGTAAAGGTTTTTCGTGTTTGAGCAGTACCAACCTCTTCTAAATAACTCATTACTTCTTCATAAGTCATAAGTCCATCCCCCTAAAGAACATGTTTCTATAAAAAAACACTCGAATGCTTTCTAACATTCGAGTGTTCGTTTACCTTACTTAATGACACCAAGTTCTTTACCAACTTTTTCATAAATTGTGATTGCTTCATCTAACATCTCTTTCGTATGGATTGCTGTTGGCATGTTACGAACACGGCCAGACCCTTTTTGAACGGTAGGGAAAACGATTGATTTCGCATATACGCCTTCTTCAAACAATCGTTTTGAGAATTGTTGTGTTAGTTTCTCGTCTCCAAGAATACACGGAGTAATCGGTGTTTCTGATGCACCAATATCGAATCCCAATTTCTTAAGTCCCGCTTTCAAGTAATCTCCATTCTCCCAAAGTTTATCGTGAAGCTCCGTTGAGTCGATAATCATTTGAAGAGCAGCAGTAATAGCAGCCACATCACCTGGTGGAACTGCAGTTGAGAATAAAAACGGACGTGAGCGAACTTTTAACCAGTCAATCAAAGGTTGTTTTCCTGCTACATAACCGCCGACTACACCAACTGCTTTTGAAAGAGTACCCATTTGGAAATCGATATCATTCTCTAATCCAAAATGTTTAACTGTCCCTTTTCCTTTACCTGTAACGCCTGAACCATGTGCATCATCTACGTAAGTAATCAAGTCGAATTCTTTTGCAATCTCTACGATTTCAGGTAATTTCGCAATATCTCCATCCATTGAGAAGACACCATCTGTTATCACCATTACTTTATTATAAAGACCTGATTCTTGCGCCTCTTTTGCTTTAGCTCGTAAGTCTTCCATATCTGAATGTTTAAAGGCAATAATTTTCGCTTTCGATAAACGACAACCATCAATTATAGATGCATGGTTTAATTGATCAGAGAGAATGGCATCATTTTTATCCATTACTGCAGAAATGGCTGCCATATTACAATTAAAACCTGATTGATACGAAATGGCTGCCTCTGTTCCTTTGAACTCGGCTAGCTTTTCTTCTAGTTTTACATGCAAATCGAGTGTTCCATTAATTGAACGAACCGCACCTGCGCCAACACCGTATTTATCGATTGTTTCTTTTGCGATACGTTTGAGCTCTTCGTTTGTAGCTAAACCTAAGTAGTTATTCGAAGATAAGTTAATCAATTCTTTGCCCCGAACTATAATTTTCGCTCCGTTTGGACCTTCAACTGGATCTACTTCGTTATATAATCCTTGATCGCGAAGTTCCTGTAAGTTTTCTTTTAAAAATGCATCTAGTACGTTTGACAAAATCATCTTCCTTTCGACTGTCGTGATACCTAGTATTTTAACATAAGCATTTCCTATACGCACAAAAGAGCGAGCTCGAAAGTGAGCCCGCTCTTTAAATCGTTCGTCCTTAATTCTTGTTATTTTCCTTTGTTTTATATATTACTTCATACGTAAAGTCTTGAGCATTCTTTTGACCTGGCTGAGCCGCGTATGATGTAATCATTTTCACGTTACCTTTTGTTAAGAAATTACGTACTTGTAAAGCTTCTGTGTCAGTTACGTTAAACGGATCAATACTAATTACTTTTTGTTCTCCGTCTGGACGAGTTTGAATCATCGTTACTGTGAAATCAACATATTCACCTTTTAATTGACCTAATGATTGGAATGGTTCTGTAGATGTTCCATCTGCAGAGAATTCACCTAAATTGACATTTTTGATAAACCAACCTGCGTCATTGTATCCCCAGTCCGTTAAGTTACGGAAAGATACCAATACTTCTTGACCAGCATATGCTGATAAGTCAAATGACTCTGTCGACCAGTCTAATTTGTGACCAGTAAATCCAGGTACATTTTCTTTAATAGTAGGATATCCTTCTGCTACCACATCTGTACGTGTGTTTTCGTTAGCAAGCGATGTCCATGTATCTCCATTATCTGTCGAAACTTGAACTACCCCATAATCCCATGCCTCTTCAATATCGTAGTAATGATCGAATGTTAACGTCGGGTCTCCAGTTGGAACTGTTGCCCCAAAAATTAACGCTTGGTCCGCTTCATCACCATTGTTCGCATGCAATACTTGCTCAGTTGCGTCTAGTGGATTAGCAACTGTTGACCATTGTAATGGTAAGAAGTCAACACCATCGAATTCGAAAGAACGTACATCCGTACCAAACTCAAATTCTTTGAAATCTCCGCCCCATGCTGGCACGCCTTCTTTTTCAAATGTTAATGCTTTTTCAAAGTCAACTGTTTTCCCGCGAAGGTCTCCAGCTGCATTGATTGGCAACTCTCTTAAGTTAATGCTATCAAAATTATAATCACTGCTTACCGTTGAATCATCTAAAGCCAGTGCAGTCATAAAGTTTTGATATACGGTTGTAAATGATGTTCCAACCGATTGTAAGTGTTGATCAACTGAAGCCATTCCTTGAGAACTGCCATCTACTGCCAATTCACGAATAAAATCTTTTCCGAACTTGTCATACATATAAAGTGTGAATAAATAAACTTGCCCGTAGTCTGCGATTGTTTCAGGGCCTGTTTTTGCTAATCCATGCTCATCCCAGTTAACTAACGAGTTTTCTGGATGATCTAAGTAGAAGTTAATTGAACCTTCACCATGACCGTAGCCACCTAAATACTCAGAGAATGTTGACATCCCTTCATTTAACCAAGACTCTTCTGAACCATCGTTATCTGCTTGGATTAAATGTTGTAATTCATGGATTGTTGTTCCGTAGAATGTGTTTTCTAAACGTGTTTCCCATGAATTCGTATCAATTGTCACTATATTTCTATCAATATAGTTTTCTAGAGTTTGCCAGAAGAAGCCCGCTACGAAAAATGGATAAGATGAATCATAATAGCCATCGTCCTTTATATTATCGACTAACATTATCACTTTGTCAGAAGTTTCATAGTAACCTTCTGGAAAGTATCCCCAATCAACTAGAGGGGAATTAGAACCATCCAATGCATCTGGTGTTCCAAAAAATTCTGTTGCTACTGGATAAATATTTGAATCGAACTCATTTTTTAATTTATCAACTTGTTCTTGTGTTACAACATGAGCAGGTCGTGTATCACCCTCTGGGAAAGATAAATCGTTTGCTACCCAAATTTCAACATCTTCTCCTACACTTCTAAGTGTGAAATCTTTAAAACTTAAATCACGATCTAAGAATTTTTTTGTCCCTCCATCATATGTGAAAGTGCTAGTTTCTGAATCTGCAGTTGAATTTAAAGTTGAATCTGAATTTGCTTTTTTACCAGAATTACCTTTGTCTTTACTTGATGTTGTTTCTTCCGCTTGCGTTTCTTCTAGTTGCGCCTTCATTTTTTCTTCAGCCTGTTGAATATAACTTTCGTTTTGAGAAAGTTCGTTCAAGTAACCGTCGATATCTATTCGATCCCCGTATTTTGCTGTATTAAAGTTTGCATACGGACTTACGGCCTCTACAGGTGCTGCTGTCAATGGCGCAAATAATGATGCCGTTAGTACGCCGGTTGATAAGATAGAAATTATTTTTTTCTTATTCAATTGATAATCCCCT
>JBFELW010000151.1:0-5575 GCA_041551995.1 Paenisporosarcina sp. | reverse complement strand
GTGAGGATTCTGTAAATTTAATGATAAAACATGATTTTCTAGACCAACTTCCATTAGCTAATGGAAATAAATAATCTTCGCTTATATGTAATAAGGATGATCACTACTGATAAATTAAGTAGTGATCATCCTTATTTTTATTACTAGCATTTTTTTACGTCTATTAAATATACTTCATTATTATCTCCAATAGTTTTTCATAATATCATGAGTCCATTTAGGTTGAACAATTGGCTCTTTAGGCAAAAATTCTTGCATAACTGGTTTTATATCTAAAACAGGAGTTTCATTGATACAGTCTAGACCTTTTACTGGGTCTGTTTTTACCACGTTGAGCGAAGATACCTACCTTTGGAAGTGTTTTATCATTTCTTGGGTGTCTTGCTCCAGTAACAATTTTGCTTTTCTCTACACTGAGAAAATAATATATGACTTCCAAATGAGAGGACGACTCTTTTCACTTAGAGATTCTTCTGCGAAATCATCATGATTTTGAATCTCAGTAATTACCTTGCCCCAGTAATCATCTTCAATATCAAGTCTTTCATTAAAAGCCATATCAATTGAATTTAATGTAATCATTTGATTCCCCCTTTTCCAATATGTACTCTTTATTCATTTGTTAGATTTAATTCCGTTACTAGATTTAATACATCTAGTGGCTTATGTAACCTTGGAAAGCCTGTAATTTGTTCACCTAAATGAAACCAGGAAGCTTGGTAGGCTTTCATTCCAACATCCTTAGCTCCTTGCAGCTCATTTGAACCACCATCTCCAATGAAAATGGAATCGTGGGGTACAACCTTTAAATTTTCACAAGCTGTTAAGTAGATTTCGGCATCTGGCTTAGATTGTTTTACTTGATAAGAGAATATAACATCGTCAAATATTGTAGCTAAAGGTGAAGTATTCCATGCTGCCACCTCTTCAGGTGCACAATTACTGATTAATCCGATTTTTATATTCATTTCTCTTAATTTGTTGAGTGTCGTTAAAATATCTTGGTTAATGCTATCAAAAGGCACGGCCTTTACATGAACTCGCTGCTTGTGAATCATTTCTATTACATCTTCGTTTATAGGCTTAGCATTATTATGTAAAATGTCTCTAAGTGCGTTTTGATGATCAGTAAATGATCCATTCATTCTCCTATCTCGCCTTAATGACCATTCTCTCTTATACAGACATTCATCTAAGCCCAGTTCTTCTACCGAGTAAGTGGCCTTCTTTTGATTACCTTCCCATTCCGTAATTAGTGTTTCGAACAAATCAAAAAATACAGCCTGAATCAAATCAAACCCTCCATATCAAACTTTGTAGATAAAAGTCATACGTCAAATCTTTAATCAAAAATGGTTTCAGCGTTTGGATTTCGATTAAGTTCAAATAAAGTTTTTATTTGTGACTCGGTATTTCTATCGGTAGAGAGGTTCGGTAAATTGGTTTCAGAAAAAAAGTTGATATCTTTTGTTTCTATACCAGTAGTTGGAATTCCTCCAATGATGTCACATCGAATAAACATTTTATAGTAATGAAAGAATTGAGGGGGGTGAGGATGTTTATTCATGTCCAAAACCGCAAGCAATTTCATTGGTACTACTTCGTATCCAGATTCTTCTCTTACCTCTTTTACAATATTTTCAGAAGGTGATAAACCGACATCACAAAACCCACCAGGTATAGACCATTTATCATCAAAATTTTCTCTGACCATTAAGATTTTGTCGTCTTGAAACACTACCCCACGCACGTCTACTTTAGGTGTTTGATAGCCTGTTTCATTACTAAATAAATCCTTAATCTTGTGCATCTCTAATCCCGTGTATTCCTCCATAATTTCCGCACTTAACAGACGTAATTCTTCAAACCGTTCTCGATCATATATATCCTTTGAAAAAGTTAGTCCTGCTTGAGACAATGACTGAATTTTTTTGGCCCACTCCAACCATTTATGACTCATTAATTTCTCCTCCTCAAAATTCCCTTTACCCCTGCACACTATCAGTAATAAACGTTTTATATAAATGAAAGTTCCAATGCACTCAAGGTAATACTTTGTCTATCCTAAAAAAGTGCTTACTCCAATTGTTGAAGTAAGCACCCTTATTAAGTTAAGAATAAGCTATTCAGATTTTTAATTATCTAATACTATACAGTCTAAATTCATTTAGAATATTGGGTAATTACAAGTATTAACACAATGAGTAAAACTAAATTGAGAATCTTCGTGAGACAACTTCCCTTTGATAAGGCACCGGGATCGCCAACCATTGAACGGTTTACCGCATCAGAGAAATCAGTCATTGGATTTCTTTTGGGATAATCTTGACCATTATTTTCTCTTTTTCTATCATCTTCATTCAAAGAAATCCCTCCCAAACTATGAAGATAAGAAGTCTATAACAACCTGTTTAAAATGATCAGGATGTTCATAATGTGGTGTATGTCCACAGTCTTTAAAGTGATAAATGAACCCTCGTTCCACATTCTGTTCAAACGCATTAATATGATTCTCACAAGTAGCTGCATCATGTTCAGCAGTGATCAATAGCATTGGATGCTTAACTTCATTCAACTTTGCAAGTAATGATTTAAATATTTCGCCTTCCAAATGTAATCGATCATAGTGAACTTCAGAACGATTATAAAATTCATCCCATTCTTCTTCAGTATATACAGAGTTATAATCTGTTGGATTATCGTCTATGAACCGATATATCTCCATTCTATTTTCATTGAGCTCATCGCTCAGACTCATATAATCATCTGTGAGTTGTTGTGGTGATTTCCCTTTAGATTCAGCTACCATGATACATCTTTTCGCCAATTCTTCATTTCCATATTTTCTTGCTATCTGCGCAGTTTTCTTTAAAAGAAACCGTGATGTTAGTTCAAAATCGAATGTCGGGCATTCAAAAATCACTTTATGAATAGCACTAGGATATGTAGTTGCATACAATAACGCCAAATACCCACCAAAAGAATGGCCGATTAGAGACCACTTTGTAATTTTGAGATGTTCTCTAAGAGATTCACAATCTTCTATGATATCCATTAAACCAAAATCCTCATCACTTTCTATTAAATCCGACCGACAAACACCTCTCTGATCAATGGCTATTACTCGAAAATGATTATGTAATCGATGGCTTTGGTGAAAAGTAAAATCAAAACAACTTTCACCAGGACCACCATGTAAAAAAAGTACAACTGGTTTATCTTTTAAACCAAATTCTTCAACGTATAGTTTCTTTCCACGTATTTCAATTAAGTTTCTTACCATTTAAAATCTCCTTTCACTTACACTTGCCTAGTTCTTAAAAACAAAAGACGTAATGGAGAGTCGGGAATGACTCTCCATTTTCATGTCAAGAAACTCTAGTTTTCATTTTACTTACTTCGAACTTCGTAACTTCAAGGAATATTCTTTTTTAAAACTAACTACATAAAATAATATGAGAATATAAAAGAGGGACATGAACAATGCAAATGTAGAACTACTTAGATTAAACAATAAATTCACACCAAACAAAGGAGTAATAAAAAACAGATAGATGGGATACTGTATGGACGCTATTGCATCCAAAATTGCATAATCAAACATAAAGTTTTCAAACATTTTAATCACATAGATAAGTACACCTGTTATAACTCCCGACAGTAAATAAATCTTAAGCTTTTTATTATCTTTCTTAGCGCGCAACTTTTCTTTCGTGTACTTTAGAAAGATGAGTACAAAGAAGACAGTGGCTAGTAAATTTAAAATATTGATATTAGAGTCTGGATACATTATTGAAGACATTAAGTTTGTGAAAAATGCGATTACATAGGAAACAATCAACAAAAACAAATATTTAAATTTCATTTGGTTACCTTCCTTTGTTAAAATTTACTTACCAACCTACTTCAGGCTAAATAATCGATTCGGGTGACCCACATATTTCCATATCACCTTTTATAACTGCTTCTTTTCAATATAAACTGTTTTGAGTATATACTTATAGAAACTTCATATTGGAAAATACCTCAAATGTTTTATTTAGCCACATCTAATACGTGATTAATAAATTCAGTTTTAGCTTCTGTATATTCCTCACGAGATTTTGCTGTCTTTGCTAAGTGCATTTTTAATTGTTCATATTTATTTGCTACTTCAACGTGACTTCTTAAATAATTCCGAAATGTTAGATGTCTATGGAGCTCTTTATTGTCGCTTGTACACACATATAAATGATGTTCCATCCACTGTTTTGAGTTGTTTCCCCACGGAACATGGATGTCTGTTCTTGCAAATGCTTCTCTCCCCTCAATACCAAGGTCACCTTTATGTATATATCCTATTTTAGTAAGCTTTTCGACCACTTCACTGAAGACAGATTTATCAAATATAACTATATCAATATCAAGAATTGGTTTTGCTCCTAACCCTTTAACAGATGTACTTCCTACATGCTCAATCCCAAGAATTAACTCTCTTAGCACATCAGTAAATTCTTGTTTTAATAAAAGAAATTCACTTTCCCATCTCTTTTGATAAGGTTCAATACTTATGCCAGAAAGAAGTTCACTCTCCATCACTCATCCCCCTCATTTTCAAATTACAGTCATTCATTATGTAGGTAGAGAAAGCTAAAGCAGCATTAATTCTTTCTTGATTTGAAGTAAATAAATTTTCCTTTACACCATTTCGAATGTTGATGGCTTCTTTTATAATCCTATGCCATTCAGCAGGGACATGCTGCAGTGCATATTCACCAGCACCTCGTTTTGAGATGATGTCATATTCCTTTAATGTATAGTATTGACGTAACAAACCTAGAATGGTCCATTCAATTTCTTTACTTATTTCATCTGAGGGGAGGTTCATTAACTCTTCAATTGAATTCTCCATTCGTTGAATTCTGTTTGCCCAATATGAGTTCATGTTTTCAATAACATAAGTAGTTAAATCAGAGGCTTGAATGTCAATTGACAGCGAAGTTCGATCTGGTCCTATGACATTGATTCCTTTGCTCTTTACTATCCACCACGTAATTGGACTTATGTATGCTTCAAAATTCAATTCCCCTCCGTTATACACGAGAAAAATAGGTTCTTCACTCGTCACTTTCCCTAGATCTTCCCACAGTATATAAACTCCATCCATTTCAATATTTTTGTGTTTTTCAGCTACTGTATTGTGGATTCCACTTAGAATTTTAGCATCATCACCTAACAACCGACGATTCGTAACCGTAATAAAATCAATATCACTGGAATCATGTACGTAAGCATTTAGAGCAATCG
The DNA here is from genome assembly GCA_041551995.1 of Paenisporosarcina sp. GTDB lineage: Bacteria > Bacillota > Bacilli > Bacillales_A > Planococcaceae > Paenisporosarcina. The sequence goes on along the minus strand of JBFELW010000151.1, from coordinate 289 downwards.
AACCTTGTATATACACACCTTCCAAAACGGTAGGAAAGTGCTCATTCACTAACGCGATATAATCTTGTAAAATTCCATTAACTTCAACTGGCACTTCATTCATTCGATTCTCTCCCTACTTACACTAATAGAGACCTTATATCATCCCATCCATATACTAGTTCATTTAGTTTTTGACCTGCCATCTTTACCTCTAAAAGGTCAATCTGTTTTCCACCGATCGCCTCATAAAAATAACGAGAACTATTTTGCTCAAGCACTAAAACGATCATTGAATATATATCCGATT
>JBFELW010000150.1:0-5614 GCA_041551995.1 Paenisporosarcina sp. | reverse complement strand
TTGGGTATAGGAATTCCTAAAAGAATTTAGATAGATGATACGGAGTGAAGATGAATTTATGAGTTCGACAATGCATGGAAATAGATGAGATAAGAATTAAACTAAATTATCGAAGGAGATCTTGTGGATAAAATCCCATTCACGAATTGCGGTGCCTGTTGTATATGAACCGGTTTTTCATAAGCAATATTCTAAAGAAGAATACTATAAACTTAATGCAGAAGCATGTAATCAGTTACAAGTGAAGTTGGGCATTGGGGAAGAGTATTGGGTGAATATAATCTGAAAGAATATTGAGACTTTGTTTATAACTAAACAGATATACTTTCAATTACTAATCTAATTGAAACCTCCAATAAGTAGTTAACTATAAGGAATTCAATCCTAAATCTTCGTCCAGAATCAGCTACGTGCATTGATAAACTAAAAGCATTTTAATCGAAACTAGAAAGGGGCTGTCATAAAAGTCAGTCAGGTGACTTTTAAGTACAGTCCTCTTTTCATAAAAAAAGTACTGATAAATAACTTTGTTGATTTCCGGTTTAAACGAACGCTTTCCGAAATTGCTCTTTGAGAAATACAATCTATCTAAGTAAGGACATCTACAAGTTAGCTGGACTATCCTAATTTAATTGAAAAAATTAACCACCTTCGCTATAAATCGAAGGTGGTTTTGCCATTTTAGTCGAATTTAAATTTATGACTGTTATTCCAGTCGTTCTACAAGGTCCTTCTCAGCCTTTCTTAAAAATTCCTCATAGATGTCGTATTGCTCTTGTAGACGTGTATGTGCTTGTTCACGTTCTTCCGAAGTTGCGGCATCTTCATAAGCTTGAATACTTTGCGTGTATTTTATCTTCGTGTCGTTGTACTCACTAAAATATTGCTCCCTTATCTGAGGTTCCAATTGAAGCCCACCACCTGTAAAATTAAAAATATCTGAATATGCATCGACCAAAGGCTCAAAAAGTTGGACTCTTTGCTCATCCTCATACTGCTCTGCTGTTTCCTGGAATGCCAAAATCCCTTCAATTGGCTTCTGAATTATAAATAATTGACCATAAAGTAGCTCTCGGTAATCCTTTATTAACTGGTGTTGCTGATAAAAAGTTGTGCTGATTATTATTAGTCCCAACAGTAGTGCTCCAATGTAAATTTTTTTCACGAAACCACGCTCCCTATATCATGATGTCCTACCCTAGAAGGATTTTATTATTGTATTTTTCACGCTAGAAACATCTAATTTATGTACATTAAATATCATTGTGCCATTGTCAGTCCAAAATATAATGTTGTTTAGGTTTATGAAAATCAAACTTTCTCGTATTTATTGTACCAAAAATACCATTTAATCTATGAAGTAATGCTTAAACTTGAAATCTAACGCTCATACATGTTTCTTAGGCTAGTTCACTCATTGAGACAATTCTGTAACTACTGCTTTCAATTTACGTCAGATAGTATGAATGGGATATTTTTTTCATAGCAGGAGACTATACGATAACCAATTATTACTCAAACGATTTTGTAGGATCCACGATTAATGGAAATTTCCCACTACCTTTAGAGGCAAAATTAGTTAAGTATGAAATGAAGTTAGAAGAATACACCTCGGAACAGGCGTCTGAGAAACATCATCTTCCTTTTTCCTATGAGAAAGTGACCAAGCATGCGGGATGGAATAAGGTAGGAAGAAATCAAGGTGTAACATCCTTCTATGAAAAACAAGGGAAAAGAATAATGATTACAGCACTGAATAACGATTTATTTATAAGGGCTGTGCCGGAAAAAGCAGGTTGAAGGGAGGGACTAGTTTGAGTAAGTATGTACTATACATTTTAATTTTCTTACTAGCTTTAACTGGTTGTAGTAGTAAGGATAATGAAGTTGCGAACAAGCAAGTTGTTCAAATTCCTGCTGATGAAATAAAGATAGTAGCAAGTGAGAAGAGTTGGCCTGATACATTTCACGAAATATCATTTCAGCGAGAAGAGTCACCCCATTTCAACTATTTAGTGAAAATGGCTGATAATCAAGTTTCTTTTGAAGAGGAATGGAAACTTTTTAATATGTCGAAAGAGATGCCTAAAATTGATTTTGAAACTAAGGATGCAATCTTTTTAGGCTTTACAGAGTCGGGTAGTTGTCCCTACCTTAAAGAAGATATAAATTTGAAATTAGATACAGATAATATGACTGTTCAATTACTAGAGCATAATGTTCCATGTACAATGGATGAAACCCCAAGAGCCATAATAATAGAAGTGAGTAAAGAAAGTTCAAAAGACTTACAAACTGTGACGATAGAGGAAAGTAACATAAAAACAAGTATTCCGATAGAGGAGTCCTAAAGATGTAGGATCCATTTAACTTTCCATCACATATCCAGACTCGAAGTAATCATACTGGTCATATACCAGCCTAGCCTTTGATAGATCAGCTCCTTGATGAGCGGTTACTTGATGAATACGATCATGAGCTAGGTATTTGTAGTGCATCGAATTAAGTTGAAAAGTTTTCGTTTATAACTAGGTCATGCGTTGCAAATGAATTGGTTAAGAAAGGTAACAAAGTCACACTGTTTACTAGTAAGGTAACTGGTATAATGAGGAAAAGGAGGGGTTTTATGAGTGTATTCAAAAAACTTATGATAAGCACAGCTTTGTTATTACTACCCATGCCATTAGTATCTGAGGCATTTCATGATGATCTTTCCATGAAAGATGTTAATCGTGATTATGTAGAGGCAGTTGAGTACCTGGCACATAGAGGAATTATAAAAGGTTTTCATGATGGTCAATTTGGGGCTTTGGTTCCGTTAACAAGGATTCAGGCTGTCACAATGATTATGCGAGAAAGAAGAGATATATTAGGGCAGCAACCAAGTAATCCTGGATTTACAGACATTACTAGCAAAAGTTACCATTACCCAATAGTCGCTAAGGCTGTGGAATTAGGAATCATACAAGGGAAAGTAGCGAAAGATGGTTCGAAATATTTTGATCCTCAAGCAACTTTAACACGTGCTCAAATGGCTTTAATGTTAACTCGTGCTTATTCAATTTCTCTCGATCGCAAACATATCGGATTTAAAGATGTTCCATTAGGATCTATTTTTCAAAAACAAATCGACGCGCTTGCTCATGGAGCTGGATCAATTGCGCCTTTTGATGGGACATTTAAACCTACTACAAAAGTGACACGTGAAGAGTTTTCAGCTTATCTTGCTCGTTTACTTGAAAGAACAATAAATCCTATGGGACTCCAGTTTATCCCGGATGATGAGTACGAAATAGAACGACCACCAATTAAGTGGTATACAGATCAAGAGTTACTCGTTCAACGAAATGAAATGATTACTCTCGTTAATCAAGAAAGAATTGAACATGGTCTTTCTGCATTACAAGTTGATGAACAATTAATGAATCTTACTACTATTAAAGCTCGAGGATTTGCAAAGTATTCCAATACTGAACATGCTTTTCAGTTAGTGGAAGATTTTTATAAAGAAGAGTATGGCGTCGCTCCTACAGGATCATTCACAGAAGTTGTAGGTGGATTGTATGATGCGAAGACAACACTTGATGTTGCACTGGGAGACCCTATTAATAGAAGTGTTTTATTATCTAAGGAGTCAGAAAAAATTGGTGTAGGATTAGCTCAAGATTTAGATGGTTCATTCGAATGGGTACTGTTTTTATGGGATATTCAATAAAAAGAGTATGTTCTACAAAATGAAAAAGTAAGACACCTTTAATCGTGTTCCATTGATTGAAGGTGTTTTTTGTTTATTGTTTGGGAAATAACGGCATATCGTTGCAATTTTAAAGAAGAAAGTGAACATGAGACATTTAAAAGAGCGCATCACTAATACTATTAGCTGCCCAACAGAACATAGTGAGGATGAATGTGTAAATAAAGATTGGAAATGTCATGAAATCGAGTAAATTCGATTGTTATAAAGTGGCATTTGTTCTACTAATTAAATAAGTAGCATAAAAACCAGCCGAAATTGCATCTTCGGCTGGTAATTTTTTGTGAAGTAGAAATATATTCTTTTATTCAAAATTAACATCATTTGGTTCATGGATAATATTATCTCAAAATAATATAATTGTATGAGTACATAATTCAAATAATGAAAGAAGATGTTAAATATGAAACGATTGATACTAGTTTTAGCGTTCTCACTTATTGGATTGACGGTTTTAACTGCTTGTAGTGAGCCAGACATATCAGAAGCAGAGGCAGAAATTAAAGAGGAGATTGAAGACTTAGAAGTAACCATCACTGACTTGAGTTATGACACGGAAACACAGGTGTTACTTGCAGAGTTCGAAACGAATGTACCTGAAGGAACGGAAGTTGATTTAAAATTATATACCCCTGAATACGGCTATTTGACGCATGATGAATTGGTTGTTGGTAAAGTGGGAGCTATTCATCATGTGGAATTTGATATTCCTACATATTCTTTAGAAGATATAATAACGGGCAGTTACGTGATGGAAACAGAAATTGTGGTGAATTACGAAGAAGATTACAACACTCATCTGCATTCAGGAAAGTTGGGTGGATACGGTGATGATCTTCTTGAAAGGTATGAAGACTCTGAAACTGTCGAGGTAGAATTAGGTCAAGGGTTTAGTATTCTTGATTTTGCTGTATTTATTAAATCGAATGAATATGAAATTGAAATTGCCCAGGAAGAGCAGGTTGAAGAGGAAGTAGTTGTGGAAGAAAGTTTTTCTGCGGATTTTCTATTATACAATACAAAATATTATACAGCGTTTAAAAACCAATTAGATTTAGTTGGTAGCAATTTTGAAATTTTGGCCATGGACGGGTTTGGCAATCAAAATATAGTTGATGACCTTGTGATGTGGACGAATGATTTTAATGAATTGCTAGATGTATATGAAACTGATTCAATTCCAGTAAATGATGTCGACCAAGAACTTCATAGCCTCACTCTAGCAATGATCGCAGAGCAAAGAAAAGCGAATGAGAATATTTTAAACGGCTTGCAGCAGGTTGATGAGTCTTACTTCTTTATGGCTGAAGACCATTTATATACGGTCGGTGATTTGTATATGAAAGGCTATAACTTATTAGATTGATGAAATAAACAAAATCCCCCGCCAATCACTAACTAGCTGATTGGCGGGGGATTAGTTTTGTTCACCGTTAAGTAGAACGAACATTCATAAGAACATTGATAGTGAAAAGAATAACAGTGACGACAACCATGCTCGATCCTATTGATATGAATATAACTGCTTGGTCTGATCCAGTGAGTGTGAGAGCTGTTAATCCACCCATCATTAGTGGAAGTCCGATATTGCTTCCCCAGAAATGTGCTTTCGCTAGGATATGACTGCCTGCTGCCGGAAATAAATGATAAATAATACCTGCTAACGCAAATGAAGCCCAGCCCAATAAATTAATATGCACATGAACACCTGTTAGTGCGTAGTCATGATTCATTGACATATGCATGCCTAAAAGAACACCAATCAAAAAATAAACGACTGAAACTCGAATGAATGGTATGCCCATCCTTCAGTACTCCTCCCCAACAAGGATTATTATTTCTTTAATCCATTCTATTGGT
>JBFELW010000149.1:0-5689 GCA_041551995.1 Paenisporosarcina sp. | reverse complement strand
TAATCATAGAACAACCTCTTTAAGGAGTTGATATATTTGGATACGGGCACACATATCGTAATGGGGATAGCTCTAGGTGGGCTTGCCATGATTGATCCAGTTGTGGCCGATCATTCTATAACTGCAACCGCTGTTATAGCAGGTACAATTATTGGTTCTCTAGCACCCGATGTGGATACAGTCTTAAAGCTTCGGAACAACGCTGTTTATATACGTCATCACCGAGGTATCACACACTCGATACCTGCAGTTCTTTTATGGCCACTAGCTATTTCAGGTGGATTACATTTACTAATTCCTGAAGCTAATTTATTACACTTATGGTTATGGACATTTTTAGCAGTTTTCTTGCATGTTTTCGTTGATATCTTTAATTCCTATGGCACCCAGGCTCTTCGCCCTTTTTCATCCAAATGGGTGGCTTTAGGAGTTATTAACACCTTCGACCCGATCATTTTCGCTCTACATGTCGTCGGCTTACTGTTTTGGGCTTTTGGTTCAAATCCAGTTTATACGGTGCTTCTCATGTATGCGATTATAGTGATTTATTACTTACTACGGTTTGCTGTTCAATCTGCAGTAAGGCATGCTGTGAAAAATACAATACCAAATGCAGAAGAAATCATTATTGCTCCAACCATGCGCTTTTTTCAATGGAGAATTGCAGCTATATCAAAAACACATCATTATGTCGGTAGAGCTTACGGTCGTTCTATCAACATATATGATAAATTTGATCGAAAGCCGATTCCTGATTCACCACTATTTCGGGCTGCCTTAAAAGACAAAAACTTATCTGCGTTCACATCGTTTTCTCCTATCTACAGATGGGAAATAACAAAATACGACAAGATTTACGAGGTTCGATTGATTGATTTACGTTATCGTAGTAATGATTACTACCCGTTTGTTGCAGTTGTACATTTAAACGAAGAACACGAAATTATCAACTCATACACAGGCTGGATTTTTAGTGAGGACAAATTAAGAAAAAAATTAGATTTCATACCAAATTCATAAAACAAAAAGGGTACACGACTTGTTCATGTCGTGTACCTTTTTTAATTTACAGTATCATCATTTTCTCTTAATAAATGTGCATATTTCGGATTGTTTCCAACAAATTCATGAATTCTGTCTCCATAGCTGTCAATCCATTGTCGTATAACTTTTTCAGTAACTTCAGAACCTTTGTATTCATAACCTGCCTTCGCGTATGACGATTCGAAATCAGACCACAATAACTCAATCCAAACTCGAGCACGGGAAACAGATAAAAGATTATTTTTCGAGGCTAATTCTTCGACTAGTTGATCAATTCTTTCTTGCATAATTATTTGCCCTCCCTTAAAGTTTTTAACATAGATAATGGCAGAGCTTCAATGAATTTTTCTCCACTTAAACGATATCCCCAAGCAAAACGACCCTTTAAATAATCAATTTGAAAAAACACACCAGGGTCACCTTCAATTCGATACATTTCACCTGGTTGATAGTCTGCGGGATCCACTAAATAAGCCTGTGCCATAATCGCTTTTCGCTCAAATACGGCAAATTCATTCACATGACCTAATTGACTTGCTTTACGACCTTTTTCTAACAAATTCGCAATTTCCTGTCGAAGCTCACCCTCTGACATTGTACTATATTTTTTCTCAATCGCCATCTTCTTCTAACTCCTTTTTTTCTATAAATATTTCGATTTGCTCGGAAGGAAAGCCTTTTTGATAAAGAGTTTGTTTGACTCTATTTTTACGATCATATCCACTGTATTTCAAAGATACCTTTTGCCAAATTTTATCTCCTTGTTTAGCAATCATCTCTTCCCATTCTTCGGCTTCTGTTTCAAACTCAATTTCTGCTATAACCTTGCTTATGATGGCATAAGAGTACCCTTTTCTTAATAAAGTATCTTGAATTTTTTGTTTGACTTGTCTAGGTGTCTTTGTGGACTGTTGATTAGCAATTTTTTCTGCTAACCCTTGGGCAATCTGCGTTTGGTCTTCTTCAGTATACGTATCCAACACTTCCTCTTGTAATGATTTTTCAATCCCTTTTCTCTTTAGTTCCTGTTGAATTGCACGGGGTCCCTTTTTCCCGGTCTTTTTCTGCGTTTCAAGCAACGCTCTAGAAAAAGATTCATCATTTAAGAACCCTAATTGATATAACTTTTGAATGGCTTCTAAAACCACTGATTCACCGTATTCAGCATCGAGAAGTTTCTTTTTCACTTCATATTCACTTCTCATGCGATAACTTAAAAAATGAAGTGCTTTATTAAACGCTTTCCGAACTTCATCGTCAAATACAATTTCATCGCGTTCCCAGTCTTCTAAAACTTTATCTTTAGATAACTGATATTTCACGAGTAACGACTCATCTACTGCAAAAGCATATTTTTCTTCTATATATATATTGTATCTTTCAGGATTATTTTTCTGTCTGGTTATTTTTGTAATTAATGGCATAAGAATCACCTCATATTTTCTCCTCACTTAGTATACACATAATAACGAACACATTCATGTGCGTACACTTTTCAGAAAAAGGGTAAACTAGTAATATGATATACATATAACTGGAGAGGTGATTAATATGAAGGTAGCAATTACTGGTGGCAGTGGTTTTTTGGGTCAAGTATTAACAGACCTTCTATCAAAAGAAGGTCACGAAGTCTATATTTTATCTCGTTCTAATCGAAAATCAGAAAATAATATTCATGCCATTCAATGGCTTTCAGGAGAGAGTAAACCAGAAAACTTCCTTAATGGAATAGATGCTTGGGTTAATCTTGCAGGTGTATCCATTAATGAAGGTCGATGGAATGAAGGGCAAAAACAAAAGATTTATGGTAGTAGAATGAAAGCGACAGAAGAAATGATCCGTATTATAGATACCGTTGAAATTAAACCTACTGTCCTAATTAATGCAAGTGCTATTGGTATTTATCCCCCTTCTGAAACAGCAACTTACACAGAATCATCAACTGAAAGAGGCTCTGACTTCCTTGCTAAAACCGTCCAAGATTGGGAACAAAAAGCAATGGGTGCTGAACAGTTTGGAACACGTGTTGCTTATGGAAGGTTTGGTATTATTCTTGGAAAAGACGAGGGTGCTCTTCCTCTTATGGCATTACCATACAAGATGTTTGTTGGTGGAAAAGTAGGTTCGGGGAAACAATGGTTATCTTGGGTCCATGTTAAGGATGTGGCACGGGCCATTTTCTTTGCTATTGATAATAAGGATATGACTGGGCCATTCAACATAACTTCACCGCATCCGCAGAACATGAATGATTTCGGTAAGATTTTGGGTGATGTGTTAAATCGACCTCATTGGATTCCTGTGCCAAGCATTGCTTTGAAACTCGGTTTAGGTGATAAGAGTCAATTAGTACTTCAGGGACAGCGTGTACTACCCGAAAAATTAATTAAACATCATTTCACATTCGTTTATCCTGATTTAAAATCGGCATTACAAGAGATTTACGCATAAAACTAATAGTTAAACGCAACCTATCTAAAAAAGAAAGGTTGCGTTTTTATGTGGTGGAAACATGCGTTAGGTATCATTACAGCTTGTGCTGTTGTGTTATTTGGTATTTTATTAAACCCATTTCAAGTTGATGCTGAATCCCTTCACTGGGGATTTCAAAAAGGAGCTAATGAAAAACAAGCTCAAGCAGGCAGTGCTTTTGATCAATTATTAAAAAAACATGGTGCTTACTACAAAGGTCCAGCGGATGAGAAAATCATTTATTTAACATTTGATAATGGTTACGAAAATGGCAATACTGAACCTATATTGGATACATTGAAAAAAGAAAAAATTTCTGCCACTTTCTTTCTAACTGGACATTATTTAAATAGCGCTACTGACCTTGTCAAGCGAATGGTAGAAGAAGGTCATGAAATTGGAAATCATTCCTATGGACATCCGAATATGGCAAATTTACCTGAAGCTCGAATGAAAGAAGAGTGGGAAAAGTTTGATGCTCTTTTAAAAGAAAAAACTGGCGTTAAACGGACTCGGTTTGTACGACCTCCTGCAGGCGTTTTCAGTGAATCACTTCTCGCATATGGGAACGAACTAGGTTATCGCCATATGTTTTGGTCTGTAGCCTTTGTAGATTGGCATGCTGATAAACCTCAAGGAAAAGACTACTCGTACAATCATTTAATGAGTCAGCTTCATCCTGGAGCGATAATACTAATGCATACTGTTGCCCCCGATAATGCAAACGCATTGCCTGATTTTATTCGAGATGCAAGAAAAAAAGGCTATTCTTTTGGAACACTCGAATCACTTGTGACTGACAATGAAGAAATGCCATTGTCTTTCTATCTACAACCAGGTCCTTTATAATGAATGTATGAGTTAAAAAGGACGTGAAAATATCTATGACACAGCAAACATTAATTGAGGTCGGTCAAAAGTTTCCTCTAACCATTAAAAGACTTGGTATCAACGGTGAAGGAATTGGATATTTCAAGCGAAACGTTGTGTTTGTAAAAGGGGCACTTCCAGGAGAAGAAGTCACTGCACAAGTTGAAAAAGTAAAACAGAATTTTGCTGAAGCAAAAATTCTAAAAATCAGAAAACCATCTCCCCATCGCCAAGTAGCACCTTGTCCAGTTTATGATGCTTGCGGCGGTTGTCAATTGCAACATATGACATATGAACAACAGCTGATTGAAAAGAGAGATTTAATCGTTCAGTCACTTGAACGTTATGTAAAAGATTTAGCACCTTCAGTAGACATTCGTCAAACAATTGGTATGGAAAACCCCTGGGAATATCGAAATAAAAGCCAGTTCCAAGTACGTCAATCTGGTAACAAAGTGCATGCGGGATTATTTTCCGCAGGTACAAATGATTTACTAAATATTGATGAATGTATGGTTCAACATCCTAATACATCACGTATTACGAATGAAGTTAAACAAGTATTGGAGACCCTTCAAATTCCGATTTATGACGGCAAGACACCAAATGGTTTAGTTCGTACAATTGTTGTTCGAACTGGTATTCAAACTGGTGAGATTCAGTTAGTATTAATTACTACTCGAGCTGAATTACCAAAAAGACAATTACTCATTGATAAGCTTGCAGCAATTGATCCAGCAATTGTATCCATTGTTCAAAACGTCAATCCGAAGCAAACTTCATTGATCTTTGGGGATCGTACGATTGTACTTTCTGGTAAAAAAACTATATACGAAGAATTAGGTGAACTATCATTTGATTTATCTGCACGCGCCTTTTTCCAATTAAACCCTTCTCAAACGATTAGACTATACAATGAAATTAAATCCGCTGCTTCTTTAACAGGAAATGAAACAGTTGTGGATGCTTATTGTGGAGTTGGCACTATTGGTTTATGGCTTGCAGATGCAGCCAAAGAAGTTCGTGGTATGGACGTAATAGCTGACAGTATATACGATGCAAAGAAAAATGCTGAAAAACATGGATTTACACATGTCTCTTATGAGACTGGAACTGCTGAAGAGTGGCTTGCCAAATGGAGTCGTGAAGGTTTTGTACCCGATGTCTTAACGGTCGACCCTCCTCGAACTGGTTTAGCAGATAGTCTGTTACAAACCATTCTCAACGTTCGACCTAAACGATTTGTATATACTTCTTGTAACCCTTCTACACTTGCCAAAGACTTAAGTCACTTGCGTAAAGT
>JBFELW010000148.1:0-5691 GCA_041551995.1 Paenisporosarcina sp. | reverse complement strand
TGAGCATAAGCCCATTAACAAAGCTTAAACCATCAAATTCGGTATCCTTTTGACGTTTATTATTCAAACGTATCACTTCCTTTTTTTATTCATGCGTTTATTTAATGCCTCAAAAACATCATCGATTGTCATATCTCCGTTTTGTTCCAAGAAGTCAGCCATGTTATTCGCTTTATCATCTGGGGTACTACGATATTTACCTAATAAAGTAACAGTTATAGTTGGGGAATTACGAAATAACTGAACTGACTCCACCTTTAACTTACCAAGGAGAAGTAAGGAAGCTGCGATTATGTCAAGGTCTTTACCCTTCAATAGATCTTGTACTGTATATTTTGAATTGGCTCTTTTATGAAATTGGTTGTCACTCACGATAGATTCCCCCCATTTCTATGGTATGTAACTTTATTAAAATGGTTTTGGCGTAATCACCATAAAAGAGTGAATCTAATGTTCGAGAATAAGAATGATGAGATATGGAAAGAATGAACTATGTTTTTAATGATTGACAAAAGGGGTGTAGAAATGAATTTAGATGATTTTAGTTTTTGGGAAATGCTTGTAAGATCAACGGTTACATTCTCGGTATTGCTCTTAGTGGCTCGATTGATGGGGAAGGAACAATTAAGTCAGCTTACTTTTTTTAATTACATTACAGGAATAACGATTGGGTCAATAGCGGGAGAAATTTCAGCACATGATGACACACATTTCCTTAATTCCATAACGTCGTTAATATGGTGGGCTGCACTTACTGTAATTGTCAGTATTATCTCTTTAAAATCTAGGAAAGCAAAACAATTGTTAGATGATAAACCGATGATTGTCATTAAAGAAGGGAAAATTTTAGAAAAAGCACTCAAATCGAGTCGTCTACCTGTAGGTGATTTAACCATGTTACTAAGAATGCAAGGAATTTTCTTAGTGAAAGATGTCCACTTTGCCGTACTAGAACCAAACGGTGAGCTCAGTGTCTTCAAAAAAGTAGCACAACAATCTGCAACGAAACAAGATGTGAAAGCACAAACTAATGATCCGAAGTTCATGCCCTGCACGATTATAGAAGACGGTAGAATCGTTAAAAAGAGCTTGCCAGGACTTAAGATCACCGAAGAGTGGATAGACAAACAATTGAAAAAAAATGGAGTGAATTCTGTAGAACAAGTTTTTTATGCAGAAATTGATTCAGATGGTTCTGTGTATATGGACTTAAGAGATGACAATATGAATAAACCCAAATAGAGCACTATTATATGTTGATTTGAGATTTTTCTTCAAAATTAAAAGCTATATTATTTTATAAGGACCCTATTTTTTCTCATAGTTCGTATAGGACATACGTATAGTGAGTGTAAAAGGTGGTGTCGTACGCGTTGAAACGCTGGATAGCAATCGGTCTTTTATTATTGGTCTCCATTACGGTAGTAGTTTATGAAACGCAAGCTTCAGATCGTAAATTCTTTTTACCTGCACCTCTAGGAGGAGTGAAGATTGTAGTTGACCCTGGTCATGGTGGAATTGACGGTGGTGCTTCGGTTGGAGACATTGTTGAAAAGGATATTACGTTAGCGTTGGCCAAAGCACTGGAAAAAGAGTTAAAAAAACAAGGAGCAATTGTCGTGATGACGCGCTCTCAAAGTGGAGATGCTTTAGAAGAGCATAACCCAAAGGCAGATTTTTCTACGATTCGAGCAAGAAAAGTCGCAGACCTAAAACTTCGAGAGGAAATGATTGTCAACACAGATGCAGATTTATTTATTAGTGTGCATGTGAATGCTGTACCAGAAGCTAGATGGCGAGGTGCGCAAGTTTTCTATCACAAGGAAGGTCATCCTGATGGTGGAGCTGTAGCCAAAGCCATTCAAGGATCCATCCGTGAACAAATCGGTAATACGGAGCGGGAAGCACTTTCCATAAAACATATGTATTTATTGAAAAAGGCTACAGTACCAGCAGTATTGGTAGAGACAGGATTTTTGAGCAACCCAGAAGAATTGAAATTACTTTCCACACCGGATTATCAAAGGAAAATGGCTAGAGCAATCGCAGACGGTATAGAGAGCTATGTGGATAGTACAGTTCAATAACATGGTATTAATTCATCACTCCAAACGAAAATCCTATAATCTAACCTACTTAAATTTGATATGATATACTATATGACGAAAAGTACATAGAAGGAGTGTCTAATTTGAAGAATGAACAACAAGTACGTGAATTAATCGGGCAACTACAAGACCCTTTTTTACATAAAACCTTACAAGAAACCAATGGTCTTAAAGAAGTATCGATTAAAGAAGAGAAAAATCATGTAAGTGTGAAGGTAGCTATTGCCAAAACAAACACACCTGAACAAATGCAACTGCAAATGAAAGTTGTTGATGTGTTAAAAGAAGCGGGATTTGGAACAGTTGGTATCCGTTTTGAGGAGTTGCCACAAGAGGTGCTGGCTCAATTCCGTGGAACAGCAACTGAATCTGAAGCGCAGGATTTACTATCTCCATTAAACAAAGTCGAGTTTATTTCTATTGCGTCCGGTAAGGGTGGAGTAGGTAAATCGACAGTTTCGGTTAACTTGGCTATTGCCTTGGCTCGTCTAGGGAAAAAGGTTGGATTAATTGATGCAGATATATATGGATTCAGTGTACCTGACATGATGGGGATTCAAAAGAGTCCAGTCATCCGTGGAGAGAGCATTATTCCAGTGGAACGTTTTGGTGTGAAAGTTATATCTATGGGCTTTTTTGTTGAAGACAATGCACCAGTCGTATGGCGTGGACCGATGTTAGGAAAAGTACTCGATCAATTCTTCAAAGACGTTGAATGGGGTGACTTAGACTTCTTGCTACTTGATCTACCACCAGGAACGGGGGATGTAGCACTTGATATCCATCAAATGCTTCCATCATCTAAAGAAATCGTTGTTACAACACCACATCCTACTGCAGCTTTTGTAGCAGCTCGTGCAGGTGCAATGGCACTTCAAACGGATCATGAAGTTTTGGGTGTAATCGAAAATATGTCTTGGTTCCAATCAAAAACAGGTGATAAGGAATATGTGTTTGGTAAAGGTGGGGGACCTAAGTTAGCTGAGGAACTACGTACTGAACTGTTAGGCCAAATTCCACTAGGTCAACCTGATTGGAATGAAGAGGATTTCGCACCTTCAGTATATGCTGAAGAGCATCCAACAGGAAAACTATATGAGGAAATTGCAACTAAAGTAATTAATAAATTATCTAAATAAGTCGAAACCCCACTTGCATTCAATAGCAAGTGGGGTTTTCTGATCATTCACCAGATTATTTCTCTTCACCTCCACCTCCACCTTCATCACCACCACCAGACTTCTCTTTGCTCTCAGCAGTCTCTCCAGCAGCCTTAATTAGTTCGATCCATTTTGGCTTCATAAGTGGACTATCAATTGTTTCTTGAACGATTTCTTTCATCTGCTCACGCATTGTAGCAGATTGCATAATCGTTTCTAATTGCTTCTGCATATCGGGTTGACCAAAAAAAGTTTCCATTTCTTTTTGGAACGAAGGATCTTTCATTAATTCCTTCATAATATCCTGTTGCTGTTCTTTCATGCTTTTTGCGAAAGTCTCTGAAAATTTTGGGTCTTTAAAAGTATCTTTCCAAAAGGTTTTCCCATCCTCTGAAAGGAGAGTGCCTTCAATCGACTTCTTTACTTCATCCTGTTCCAAAACTAATAACTCTCGAAATTCAGCATCAGATAACATATCACGCATAACTTTTTTACCTTCTTCTGTTTGTAGGGCATCTGTAATCATTTTCTTCGTCTCCTCATAGGAGGTTTTTTCCGGAGGAGGACTACATCCAGATACTAATAATATAATCAAAAGAATTATCCACTTTCTCATTTACATTCCTCTTTTCTTCCGAGTACCTTTTCAATTATTGTTCACAAAATCCGTTAGATTATGTAAAAGAGCTCATGGAAAATAGATTTTTTATGTTTTCGTTGATACAATCAGAGAAGGAACTCGAGGAAAACGGAGGATTTATTGCTGTGACGATACGAAATTGGTTTACATTTTTCTTCAAGGCGCTCATTATTGGTGGTCTCACCACTGGCGTTTTTGGATTACTTATTCGCTGGGATGACGCATTTGCACCGTATTTGGCAAGTGGAGAATATGGAGAATTTGCCGCAGCGTTCGTTTGGATGATTATTGTTGGTTTTACAATGAGCGTAGTTAGTCAGATGGGCTTTTTTGCCTATTTAACAGTACATCAATTTGGCGTGAATATTTTTAAATCACTTCGATTGTGGAACTGGGTACAATTATTAATTATTGCCATTATTATTTTTGACTTAGTTGTATTTCGTTTCATGCCAAGTGCAGAAACGACAAATCAATTGATTTTATATGTCGGTCTTCTTGTGTTTTTATTAATTACAGGCCTTTTTGTGGCTTATCTAAAAGCAAAGTGGACAAACAAACAAGCATTCGTATCAGCTTTATTCTTTATGATCGTTGTAACGACACTTGAATGGCTACCTGTTTTAATGGTACGAGAAAACAATATTGATAGTTGGGTAACGCTATTATTATTCCCACTATTAGCAGTTAATGCATATCAATTGTTAAAACTACCAAAATATAATGCGAAGTCAGAAGTGGACCGCATACGTTTGGAAGAACGGCGTAAAGCACGTGCAATAACGAATAAAACAAAAGCGTAAAAAAGTAGGCATCCAAATAAAAGGATGCCTTTTCTTATGGAAACGTTTTAGTTTCCGTCTTAAATGCGAATAGGGTTTCTTCAATTGTTTGAAAAGGGTAAGCTTTTTGAAGTTCATTTAATTTTTTGAATGAAACTCGGTCTTTTTGGTGTAGAGGTAAGCTAACAATATCTCCATCGTTTACTTTAGGTAATTTCCCTTTTGACCAGAATACAGAAGCACTAACCATATTCATTTCTTGGTCCCATACGTATTGTTTAAGTTCATTTGGAAACTCATAGTCAACTGTTCGAAACCACAAAGGAGCCACACCAAAAGCCTCTTCAAAAACCTTCATTTCCTTTATTAATAAATTTGGAGACTCTTCATACACCTTGCCTTCACTACCAAGCAATCCTGTTGGGATTTTTTTTGTCCTAATTGTTTTAACTATAGATGGAGATCTATCGATCCAATCAGCGTCTAAAAAAATGAGTGGATATGGCTTTTCCAAATTCGTTATCCATTCCTCAACATCTTCGCGGCCAAACGTAACATCTACAGTAAGTGTCATGCCGTTGCTACCAGACGCTATTACGTCAGGTTGTTTTGTTGCCTTAAAAACTGAGACCCACTCTTCTTTTTGTTGAATAAAACCTAAAATACTGAGCACAATAAATAAGATGAAAAAATACCGTATTTTCAACTAAACATCCTACCTCTCATGAAACGGAAAAGATTCCTTTTGAAAATTTATGATATCGTATTGACATTCATGAATAAAAGGTGGTAAGATACAAAAGTCGCCAAAACAAGCGGCTATCAAATGAACCTTGAAAACTGAACAGCAAAACGTCAACTAAAATAGCGGAACACACTTCGGTGTGGGAAGCAAAATTCGTTATGAGCGCTTAGCGCGAAAACGAATTTCTGCGATGATCGCCTTGGCGATCGGAGCAAAAACTTGAACTTAAACGTTCATTATAAACGTCATTAATTTT
>JBFELW010000147.1:0-5887 GCA_041551995.1 Paenisporosarcina sp. | reverse complement strand
TAAAACTAAAAAAACCTATAATTTCATCTTTTTTAGTGACCACAAACATTGATTCTCCCCGCATTTCAGGGTTTAAGAACTCCTCTAAATCCTCTTTGTCTGCTTTCATGTCATAAAAAGAATATTCAGCAGGATAGTGCCAATTGTATGCTATATTTTCTGCTTGTTCTTGTATCATTCGTTCAAACTCATACCCCATCATTCTCCACCTTCAATCTATTTTTTCTTTCCAATATAAAGCAAGTGAGATGATATTCCTAAAATATGAGGATCAGTCGCTGCTTCTTTTAATAATTCAATTAGTTGTCCATACTCATTCTCCCCACGGTTTTGCCAATAAGACCATAGCTCTTTTGTTAAAAGAGAACCCAAGTTAGATGAGCCAATCAAATTCAATGTTTCAAAGCCGTGAGATTCCATGAATGGCTGAATATCATCAATGTCAAAATAATATGCTCCTGTAAAACGTCCTTCGTCACTATGATTAAATTCACCAGTTTCTCTGAAATTCAAAATGGATTCCATATTATCATTAGGTTTCCAATGTTCTGGGAATAACAACGATGTCAGAACATGCTTAGTTCTCGGCATAAAAGCTACATATACTGTTCCGTCTTGTTTTGTCACACGTTTTAACTCTTGAATCGCTAAATTACGGTCTTGTTCTTTTTGCAAATGGTACATGGGTCCAAGTGCAAGAGAAGCATCAAACTGTTCATCTTGAAACTGGGAAAGATCCCTTGCATCTGCAACATGAAATCCATCAAAATGTTCAAAAACACCCAACTCATTTGCTTTACTTTGTGCAAACTCAACAAGTGTTGGTACTAAATCAGTTAAAGTAACTTTATATCCTTTTTGAGCTAATTTCATAGCATATTTCCCTGGACCAGCACCATTGTCTAACACCGTTCCTGTTTCAGGTAAATACTTTTGAATATAATGCCAATTCACCTGGAATTCTAAGGGTTCTCGATCAAGTCGTCCCCATTCATCAAACTTAGAGTAATAATCTAGTATTGTTCCCATTTAAAGTTCTCCTTTGACTAACTTTATTAAACTCTTACAAATCACTTTTTCCTAAACAGAGCAGTCCATAAAGCGGGTGCACCAAACACTTCTTCGCTGTCTTCTCCCTCTTTCATTTTACGTAATTCAATTTCTTCAAAATCTCTAAAAATCCTTCTCAGTTTTTCTTCTGTAAATCCTAATCCTCCATTCAGACTCTGCAATCGATAAACCTCCCAGTCTGATATGTCGGATCCTCCTAGCTCTCCACCTTCAACAAAACAAGTTAAACCAAAGACACCACCTGGTTTTAAAGCCTTCTGTATTAAACTGAGATAATTCATTCTTCGGTGAGGGGCAATGTGATGAAAACAACCTGAATCATAGACCATATCGTATACCCCTTCTTTAATTTCAAAATCAAAAATATTTTTTTGTATAAAGTTTACATGTAAGTTTCGATCTTTCGCCCGTTCTTTCGCCCACTGTATAGATAGCTCCGACAAATCCACTGCATCCACGACGAAACCATGATTACTTAAATAAATTGCGTTTCTACCTGGCCCGCATCCCAGTTCAAGGACTCTTCCAGAAGTAATAATCTTTTTCTCGAAATAGTCAACGAGATTCTCATCTGGTTTGTTTTTAAAAAATGGGATACCTCTTTCGCGATTAGAGTAAAAATTATCCCAAAAACGTGTGGGTTCACGTAATAAAGAATCTAGCATCTCCAAAACATCTTCTTGATCATAAATTGTTTCTTTCAACTGTACACCAACTTTCATTTTTTACTGATTAACTTTCAATTTCTAAAAGGTAATCTAGACGTTCATCAGTATCTGTATCGAATAATTCTATGTTGTTTTGCTCTCGAGAAGTGTCCCTAACAAAATACCAGATTGTCGTATTCTCTAAACTGTACTGTTTCACAACGTCTGTATCTAATTTTATATCCAAGTATAAATGTTCAGCTTGTATACCATTTACTTTAATATAATTTCCTTTTGCTACTAATCC
Source organism: Paenisporosarcina sp. (assembly GCA_041551995.1). Classification (GTDB taxonomy): domain Bacteria; phylum Bacillota; class Bacilli; order Bacillales_A; family Planococcaceae; genus Paenisporosarcina. Next base: position 3,862 of record JBFELW010000147.1, on the reverse strand, counting down.
ATAAATCAGGTTATCTCCATGTCCTTTAACACCGTTAATCTTATCAAGCGTAATCTCTCCCATCTGGCTATAAGTTAACCAATCACTTTTCCAACCAAATAAGCCTTTTTGAATAAAAGATGCTCCTAAATTAGAATTCTTAATAAAAAAGAAAAGAGATTCATCATTAAACTTGTATGCTGGAATCAATACTAAACCATCTTCTGCATTCATTAAGGCTTCTTGGGGCTCTGAATAAGACATTGATTTCTCGGCGAAAAGCCACATTATGCAGAAGGTAAGTAGAAGGAGAATAGATGTAACTTTATAATTTTTCTTTCTAACCATGGTGTTCAATTCCATCCCACTCCTGCCAATAAATCAATTATGCTTCATAGAAACACTATTGATTCGTGCGTTTTTATCTGTCTCGCTTATGTATTCAAAGAAACCCAAATGATTTCCCCAGGGATCAATAAATGTTGCCCACTTAACAGGCACTTCTTCTCTAGAGTGAATGTCAAAGAACTCAATATTGAGTATTTTATCATCCTAGTTCGTTCAGCTTCAATTGAAGAAACACCTAATCGGAGTGGGCCACTATTTTCTGAAGGTGTACCTTCAGCTACTTGTAACCAGCAGCCTGGTATCAGTTCCCATTCAGCAAAACCTTCATGCGGAATAAAATCAGGCTCTTTATTTAATAAAGTCTGGTAAAACTTTTTTCCTTCTTCAAAATTTAAAACACGTACTTGTGTAGTCATTTCATAAATCATATTTAACCTCCTAATCTATATAGTAATTTGTGATTTAGGTATCCCACACGTGATCCAATTTGTCAGAATAAAAATGAATGGCTCTTTTATAGTTTGAAATGTCCTGATCTGTTGTGGAGTCTGCTATACATTTAAGCATTATTTCCATGACTTTATTATGTTCATTCAAATTGTATAAAGTCATTGAATAAAATACTTGAATAGCTTTATTTGCAGGAAATAATTCACTTCCCTTCAAAAAAACATTTCTGGACTTCTCGTATTGTCCTAAAGTTCTATATGTACTTCCTAATCCTACAATCGCACCTTCTAAGTCTTTTCCAGCCAAGCCTAAATTGATGGCATTTTCATAAAAAGGAACTGCTTTTGATTCTTCACCGAGGACATCAAAACTCCAAGCGCATTGGTAATTGATGAATGCTTCACTCGGACATTTTTGTACTAATTGTATTAGTATCTTGTTCGACTGTTCTAACTCTCCTAGTTTTCTTAAATCTATTGCCCTTTGTAACTCATTTTGCATCTACTTCACCTCCATGTACTGCAGTTAAGTTTACTCTTCCAACCTACCAAGTAAGTTATATGGACTAACTTCCCATGTTTCATACGGAATGAAATGTTTAGCTTGCATAGCGTCGATTGTGCGGGATTTCATATGAGGTCGTGTTATGTAATTATCAATATTGGATAACGTTAACTTTACGAATTTTGCTTCCTTTATTTCTTCTGGCTGAATGATTATATGGCCACTTACATACTCAGCTTTAAACACTACAGATAGAAGGTGTTTTGTGGCATTGTAGTAAACACCTGTTATACCAAGAGGACGTACAACGATTCCCGTCTCTTCTAATATCTCTCGACTAACAGCTTTGTCTAAAGGCTCTCCTTCCTCCACTTGTCCTCCAGGTGCTTCCCATGTATCCGATCGCCAGTGTGTTTTAACTAATAAAGCTTCCCCTTTGTCATTCGTGACATAAGCAGAAACTACAATTATATGTTTTGGATGATTATCTTCCACTATTCATTCCCCTTACGTACAAAAAAATGGCTACTTCAATTGGAACTTATATGATAAGACGAAAGATATCCAGTTATGTTCAATCATTTTTTCCATATATTCCTATTATTTAATTCTATATGAATAAACAATTCTCCTTCTTAAACTAGTAATCTTATTATCTTTGCCTAAATAAAAAAATGGCTACCTGTATAAGGTAACCACTTTTCTATATAGGGGGTTAGCGAAGTAAGCACTACTTAGTTCACTCGTGCAAATCCAAATCCTGAAGCATAATCGTCACCAGTTGTTGCCCCGTATCCGCCTTTAATATCATAGTTCTTCGCACGGTTTTGAAGATTTGCTCTTAATTGAGTATGTGACCAACCTGGATTTTGAGCCCAGATTTTTGCTGCTAAACCGGCAACATGTGGTGTTGCCATTGAAGTACCACTAATTGTGTTATAACCACCATTATTCCAAGTCGAGTAAATCGCTGCACCTGGTGCAGATATTTCTACATCACCTTGGTTAATGTAGTAATCACCATCTGTTGAAGCGTATCCACGTGAAGAGAAATTAGCTACACGGTACGTTCCGTTTTGTTGAACGTTTTCAAGAGCTGCAACTGCAACTGCATTGACAAGTGCTCCTGGATAGCCAATTGTTCCTTGATTTGGACCTGAGTTACCCGCAGCTGCTACTACTAGTACGCCTTTGTTGTAAGCATAAGTTACAGCACTTGAGATTAAACTATCATTTCCGGCAGAGCCTAGTGACATATTGATAACTGTTTTTGTACCAGTTGCAACAGCTTGGTCTGCAACGTGACGAATTGCTGCTGCAATATCATCTGAATAACCAGAACCGTTGTCCCCTAATACTTTGTAAGCCCAAAGATCTGCTTCTGGTGCCACACCATAAATTCCTGCCTTATCATAACCACCATCGGCAAGTGCAGATCCTGCTACATGTGTTCCATGACCATGAGCATCATTACATCCACTAATGACAGTTGTTGATCCCGTAAAGTTTTTACATTGCTCCACTGTATTCGTTAAATCGTAGTGATTAATATTTACACCCGTATCAAGTACTGCGATATTAATACCTTGTCCACCTGAGGTTGTCGTTTGATTACTATTATTATAGATAGCTTTTATTCCCCAAGGTGTTTGATGAGATGGGTATTCTGCTGCAGATACCTGACTTTGAGTTGCTCTAACTTCGGTATCTAAAGATAATTGTTGGACTTTTGTAACCTGTACATTTTTATTTTTTTGGAGAGCATTAAATTGTTTTTCTGTCATTTCAGTAGAAAAACCATTTTCGGTTAACTCCCACCGTACTTTGTAGTCGTTTTTAAGTGAAGATTTTGTCGAAGCATTAGAAGTTTCTACATACACACGGAATTTCTCCCCACCATCACTACTTATCGTGTCAGCACTCGCACCAATGGTAGGCATTACTAGACTCGCAGTAAGCAAAACACTCATAAACATTTTCTTAGAAATTTTCATTTTTGTTTGCTCCTCTTTTAAATTAGTTTTGGATTTGAATCAAATCTTACAAATTACTGTAGTTTTGATAGTGTATCTAGTCTATTACCTCATGTCGACAACTCCATTCAATTTAGTATTTTTATAGCTACTTTTATCTTAATTTAAATTTTTAGATAATTAAATCTATTTAAGTTGGGACATTTTTCGAGTTTATTTATAATTTATTGCATAAATTAATTTCTCTTTTCCAATATAGAGGAAATAATATTTTAATTGCCAACTTTATTCAATTAATATTTAAAATATGGTAAAATATGCAAATAATTAGACATGAAAAATGTCCTACTTCTTCTTGAAGTAAGACGTGTCTGTCAAAAAAACCACATAAATCGTTCAATATTGTTTGGGTTATACCACCATCTGTTCTATATCTTTTTATTCATTTTTAACTTTTAATTCATCACCGAACGAATTGTATCTTGTATCATAATAACTTCTGGTTTTAAGTCAACTGGTCGAAAGTCAGTATCAATACATTGATCCCAATACTCTAGATGCTGTCTGTCAATTTCATGATGAGAGTCTTCAACTTCAGTTCCACCAAT
>JBFELW010000146.1:0-5900 GCA_041551995.1 Paenisporosarcina sp. | reverse complement strand
CTTGAATAGTTCCGAAAGCCTGTTGGCCAGACATCGTAGGAATATTTTCTATTTGACCTTGCTTATTTAGATTATGTTCACTATGGCTGTTCATTGAAGATTGATTTAGCTGTGTTTGATCAGTTTCGGTAATAGACCCAGAAATAGCATAAACAGCAACAGACACCACTAATACTCCGATGCCACTAGCTACAATACCTTTATATAACTTCATGTATTATTCTCCTCAATTCAATCGTATTGTTTCACATAATAGCTTATTTTGTACGTTCAAATAGTGATTCAATATGAATCTACTTGACTTCACAATGGATAATAGGCAACTTTCACTTTTGTTTTTGAATGGCTCTTCTAGCTAATTGATCCGCTGCCGAATTAGCATTACTCGGAATCCACTTTATGAAGAAAAAATCCAAGGTATCTGCGATTTCAAGAGCTCTATCTAATAGTTCTTTATAAGTTGGGTTTTTCACATAGCGTTTTTCTACAGCAGCAACCACAACTTGTGAATCTGATTTAACAGAGACGAGGCCAGTTGTTAGTTTCTTCGCTTCTTCAAGTCCTCGAACAAGTGCTAGAAATTCTGTTGTATGATTATCATAAATTCCAACGTATTCAGCTAGTTGTAAATGATGACCCTCTCCTCTAAGAAAGAGACCGATACCACTTGGGCCAGGATTACCTGCAGATGCTCCATCTATAAATACTTCAAGCAAATCGACACCACCTTATTTTTGTATAATGGGTTATACGTTAACGATCTAACCAAATAATGTTCCGATAATGGTAACAAGATCTGTTGGCCTGAGAAGGCTTGCTAGTTCATCTGTGGAAAGGGAGCAAATACTTAGATTAACAAAAATAATGAAAAGTTCCTGTATAACTTTTTAATGCAATTCTTTACAAAACACGTGATAATTATAAATTGACTTGCATGTATTTACAACGCAGGTGTACAATAAGTGGATGAATTTCATTGCTGGGGAAATCGTACTTTCCCTTTAAAAATAGATGAGGTGAAAATTATTGAACAAACAAATTGTAATTAGTATAGATGAATTGCTTGAAACCTATTGCGATGGATGTTTAATAAAAAATGAACTTCGTCAAAATGGTGGTAAAACAACTGCTCATCGATTCTGTATAGAAACCTGCACAGTGGGGGATCAACTTAAGTTTTTAGGAACAGAATTAATAAAAGTTAAATAAATTCTATTTATGACCCATATACACAAAAAGAAAACCCACTAATCATCTGCTGATTAGTGGGTCATTTATTTAAGCAATAAGAAAAACGCTTGCAGCTTGGGGACCTCGGTTTCCTTCAATAATTTCGAAAGTTACGGCTTGACCTTCTTCTAACGTTCGAAATCCTTCTCCCTGGATTCCAGTAAAATGGACGAACACATCTTCACCATCATTATATTCGATAAAGCCATACCCTTTTTCGTTATTAAACCATTTCACTTTACCTTCGTGCATGAACGTTCCTCCCTACTACTTTAGCGAATTGATAATCTCCGGAACACCAGCATACAAAATATTCTTTGAATGGATGGGTATATTATACATGGGTTGTCGTAAGACGTCAATTATATGTCGAAACTCCTATGTCATGTTACAATGAATAGTCTAGGGTGATAGAAATACCTTCACTCGAATGACAGAAAGAGGTAACAAGTGAATAACATACAATTATGCGAATCCCTTGTACGTGAGATTTACGATGAATATGATGCTAGTCATGATTTTCAACATATAGAACGGGTACGTAAGAACGCTAAGTTAATCATGGAAAGTGAAGCGCCTGTCAATAGAGATATAATTGAGATTGCAATTCTACTTCATGATGTTAGTGATCCGAAATATAGTGGAAATGAAGGAAAGAAAAAAGAAAAAAACATTTTGAAGCAACTTCAATTGGCTTATGATGATCATAACTGGATTGAAGATATTATTCAGTCTGTATCATTTAGTGGTGGCCATTCTAAAGAGGCCACTACATTAGAGTCACAGATTGTACGTGATGCTGATCGGCTTGATGCAATTGGTGCAATAGGGATTGCTCGTACATTTGCTTATGGTGGTGCTAAAGGTAGAAAGTTATATAATTGGAACGAAACGGCAAGGTTTAACATGACTGAAAATGAATATCGAAATGTAAAAACAGCCTCCGTCACTCATTTTTATGAAAAATTATTATTATTGCAAGACCTAATGATTACAAAAACAGCTAAAAGAATGGCGAAACAGCGTCATGAATTTATGCTGACATTTTTAGAACAATTAAAGTTAGAAACGAGTGAAGAAGAATGAGCCATTTAATTATTTCAGATTTAACAAAAACCGTTGGAGAAAAAACATTATTTGAAAACATCGAATTTACGATTTATGCTGGAGACCGAGCGGGACTTATCGGTGTAAACGGAACTGGGAAAACTACATTACTTTCAATTATTGCTAAGAAAATTGAAGCGGATCAGATAACAATTGATCATCCGAATCAATATCGAATTTCTTATTTGGAACAAGATCCACAATTTGAAGAAGATGTTACTGTTCTTCAAGCCGTTTTTAGTGGAGACTCTCCCTTATTAGCTTTAAATAGAAAGTATGAGGAATCACTGCAACAGATGATTACCGATTCATCCTCTGAGGAGTTTCAAAATGAATTGATGAAACTTCAGCAAGAAATGGATGAACAGAATGCATGGGATATCAACGCCTTGGCAAAAACTGCTTTAACCAAGTTAGGCATAGATATGTTTGATCGTCGCGTTCAAGAACTTTCTGGTGGTCAACAAAAGAGAGTTGCATTAGCGAAGGTACTAATTGAGCCTGCAGATTTAATACTATTAGATGAGCCGACCAACCATATCGATTTACAATCCGCTGAGTGGTTACAGGAAATGTTAACACGGCTCCCTAGTGCGATTATTTTCGTAACCCATGATCGATACTTTTTAGATGCAGTCTCCACTCATATCTATGAAATTGCAGACCAAACCATGTATACACATAAAGGAAATTATGGTGACTTCCTAGAATCAAGAGCAATTAGAGAAGAGATGGCAGCCTCTAGTCAACTGAAATTACAAAATCGATTCCGTTCTGAGTTAAAATGGATTCGACGTGGTGCAAAGGCACGTACAACCAAGCAAAAAGCACGAATACAAAGATTCGATCAGCTAGAAGATAAAATGGAACGAAATAATGATAACACCACGCTAGATATGACACTGTCAACGAGTCGGTTAGGTAAAAAAGTCCTTGAAGGTATTAATTTAGCTAAGTCCTATTCTGATAAATCTATTATTAAAGATTTTTCCTTTTTACTACAACCTGGAGATCGAATTGGAATCGTAGGTCCAAACGGAGCAGGAAAAAGTACATTACTAAATATATTGGCAAATAATATACAACCTGATAGTGGAGAGTTAATTGTTGGTCAGACAGTTAAAATTGCTCATTTCCAACAGTCAATTCCTGTAATGAAGGAAAACACAAGAATGATTGAGTATGTGAGAGAATCTTCAAACGATATCGAAGGAGCAGATGGGGTAAGACATTCAGCTGCCTCCATGTTAGAAAGATTTTTATTCCCTTTGAAAGTGCATGGAACACCAATTGGCAAATTGTCAGGTGGAGAAAGAAAAAGACTCCATTTATTGAAGTTATTGATGGAACAACCAAATGTATTATTACTAGACGAGCCAACAAATGATTTAGATATTCAAACATTGTCAGTGTTAGAGGATTTTATTGAACAATTTCCCGGGGTCGTAATAACGATTTCCCATGATCGATTCTTTCTAGATCGAATTGCTAAGAAATTATGGGTGTTAGACGGTAAAGGTCATACAAATGAAGTGCAAGAAATTTATTCAGATTATGTTGAGCAGTTATTACAGGAACCTAGTGAACAACAGCCAGCTACTGAAAAGAAAAAAACAACTAAGACAAAAGAACAACGTAAAAAACTGTCATTCAAAGAGCAAAAGGAGTGGACCTCTATAGAAGCAGATATTGCAAAAGTAGAAGAAGCCATTCTAGTTTCTGAAAAAGCTATAGAAGTTGCGGGGGCAGATTTTGAAAAGTTACAACTTGCCTCTAAACAGTTAGAAGAATTAAACAAAAAATATGAGCATTTAATTGAACGTTGGTCCTATCTGCAAGATATAATGGGCTCGTAACAGAATAGCAAGAGGAGGGATTATTGTGAAGATCGTTACAATTGAACCAACCCCTAGTCCTAATACGATGAAAATAGTTGTGGATAAAGAACTGCCTTTTGGTAAAAGTTTTAACTACACACCAGAAAATCTAACTGATGCACCAAACGAAATAACTGCAATAATGGCTGTTAATGGTGTTAAGGGTATTTATCATGTTGCAGATTTTTTAGCTGTTGAAAGATTAGCTAAAATAGACTGGGAGATCATCTTAGCAGATGTAAGGAAAGCTTTTGGAGAGTTAACAACAGTTGAAACAACAGAGAAGCAATTAGAAGAACATTACGGAGAAGTATATGTTCATGTTCAACAAATTAAAGGAATTCCATTACAGGTCAAAGTCTTTGATCAAACATCGGAAGAACGAATTGGCTTATCAACTCGATTCGTTGAAGCGATGAATGAAAGTATGAAGGAACAAGATGAAAACTACATTCTACAACGCAAATGGGCTGATTACGGTGTACGTTATGGAGATAAGAAAGAAATTGCTGAGCAAGTTAGAGATGAGCTTGAAGCCACGTACCCAGATGAACGATTAAAAGGACTAATCGCATCTGCAATAAGTCCAAAGAGCGAGAATAGTGATAGAGGTCGTCGCATAAGTATTGAAGAGTTTAAAGTGGATGCTTGGGAGACTAGATTTCAGTTGTTAGATCAGCTACCTGACCCGACAGTTGATGACTTGCCATTACTTAATGAAGCGTTATCAGATAGTCAAATGTCTATTCGTCGATTAGCGACTGTCTATTTAGGTATGATTGATAATACAGAAGTTGTCCCGTATCTTGAAAGAGCTTTGCAAGATAAAAGTTCTTCTGTACGAAGAACTGCAGGAGATTGTATGAGTGATTTAGGATTTGTGGAATTTGAACCTGCGATGCAAAAGGCAATGGACGATAGAAATAAACTTGTTCGTTGGCGTGCTGCCATGTTTTTATATGAAACAGGAACGAAGGATTCACTTCCTGCCTTGCATCTGGCAAAAGAAGACAATGAATTTGAAGTTAAATTACAGGTGAACATGGCAATTGCTCGAATTGAGCAAGGAGAAGAAGCAAAAGGTTCTGTTTGGAAGCAGATGACAGAATCTCGAAATCAGAATAAGGGAGTGTAAGCTAATGAATGCGTATGATGAGTATATGAAAGAAGTTGTAAAGCCAATGAGAGCTGAACTTGCAAATGTTGGTTTTAAAGAACTGACAAATGCTGAAATGGTAAATGAACATATGTCACAAACTACAGGTACATCTTTAATTGTCATTAACTCTGTTTGTGGTTGTGCTGCAGGATTAGCGCGCCCTGCAGTTTCTGAAGCTTTATCTGAGGTCAATAAAAAACCAGATCATTTGGTTACTGTTTTTGCTGGTCAAGATCAAGATGCTACCTACCAAATGCGTGAATATTTTGAGGAAGTTCCTGCTAGCTCTCCATCTATAGCCATTTGGAAAGATGGTCAGTTGGCATACTTTATTCCCCGTGAACAAATAGAAGGTTTTCCGATGGAACAAATTAAAGAACATTTAGTTGAAGTATTAAATCAAGTAACGTCTGCGTGAAAATAATTGTTACAACTGCAGGGAGACCAACAGAACACACCATTAAGCTTGCCAAAGAAGCGGCTTTAAAAATGAGATTACCTTATATTGATCGACAAAAAAGAACTGT
>JBFELW010000145.1:0-5939 GCA_041551995.1 Paenisporosarcina sp. | reverse complement strand
CTTAATAAGGAAGCCATAGATGTAGTTAAAGAAGAAGGTAAACGGAAAAATTCAAGAGTATCGATTATTGATGAAGACTTTTCATTCATTCAAAATACCTTTAGTAATCGAGATGGTATTAAATTACAGTGTCTTACAGTCGGATTAAAAGGTCACCACCAGTTACAAAATGCTGCCCTTGCCATTCATTCTGTTCTCTATGTATTAGAAGTGTTTAAAAAGCAGGTAGCTGCAGAAAAAATAAGAGATGCATTAAAAAATGTTTCATTGCCAGGTCGTTTTGAAAGAATTAATGATCAGTTATATGTTGATGGAGCTCATAATCCTGCCAGTGTAAGGGTTTTAGTGAATACTTTAAAGGAAGAATTTCCAAATGAATCTATACATTTTGTCATTGGGTTAATAAAAGGGAAAAATGCGAAGGGTATTCTAGAAATTTTGGAAGAAGTGGGAACCACATTTACCTTCGTTGACTTTTCAGATGAACGTGCAATGAGTACCCATGATTTATTAAAATACAGTCAGTCTACTAAAAAAATAACGACTAAAGACCCCGTTGGAGAAATAGAGAAATCAATTTTAAGAAATGGCGTGACTATAGTCACAGGGTCGATGTATCTCATAACAAATTTACGAGAAAAAATAGATAAAATATTCAAAAATATTTGATTTCAACTAATGACAAAACTTTCAAACTTTGGTACGATGTACTACGAATAGATAGAATGTACCACTTTTGAAAGGGGACTATATGAATATTTCGAAGCAGGCGAAATTAAGTATTTGGATATTGTGGTTTGCGATAGTCCCTGGAGGCTACTATTTTACCTTTAAATATTTTGCATCACCAGAAGTAGATATGACATTAATAATTGCCTATTTAGCCCTTTCTTTACTTACAGCCTTTTTTCCTTTTAAAGTGTCTGGGACAACTATTTTCTTAATTCAATGGATTAACTTGGCCGTTTTTTTAACCTATGGCTTATTCGTTGAATTAGTTATTACTCAAATTGCGATTATTCCATTAATGTTCAGAATGAAGATTCAAATAAATGAGTTCCATCGATTTTTATTTAATTCGCTCATGTTCTTTTTAATATCTCTTATAAGCGGGAGTCTTGTACTCGCTTTAGGTTATAAGGTAGGAACTTCTAATATACCTGAAATTGTTATGTATGGAAGTATCTATTTGATTACTCATGTATTTGTAAATCATGTGTTACTTCATTTTTATATCTCTTTAGAAGTTAAAAACAGAAAATTTTTTGCAAAAGATATCTTCTGGGATTACGCGGGACTTGTCTTGACTCTACCTTTTGGAATAACTCTTTATTTGCTTCAATTACATGTAGGTTATATAGCTTTTCTTTTATTAGGCATTCCATTTTTGATGATCACCTTATTATTGAGAATGTATAATAATTCTGAACGTGTAAATGAAGATTTAAATCGTGCGAGTAAAATCGGGCATGAATTAGCTGATCGTCTAAGTTCAGATACCATTAAAGATTTGTTTCTAAAAAATCTAGCTGAAATGTTACCGTTGGATTATGTTTATATCGTAGATACCAATGAAAACGATGAATTTTATGTCTTGAGAGCGATAGAAAATGGTCAAGAAAAGACATATACAAGTACACATGAAGAGTTAGCGATGGGAATTCCAGGTATTGTATATAAAAAAGACAAATCGGTGTTCTTTAGTAAGAAATCTGAATGGAAAGGTATCAATACGACTATTCTACCAAAAGACACGGAAAGTATTATCGCAGTCCCTGTAAGTAGAAATCAAAAAGTAGAAGGTATACTTATAATTGCATCAAGAAAGAAACATGCATTTGAATTACATCAACTACAAATATTAAACTTATTATGTTCATATTTTGCAGTATCACTGGAAAAAGCAAGATATGTACAAGAAGCAGTGTCCAAGAGTGAACGTTGTGGTTTAACTCACTTGTATAATTATCGATATTTTGATCAAGAACTTGAGGCGAAAATGAATGATCTGTTAAACGGGGAACTCAGACAGCTCTCATTGCTCATGTTGGATATCGATCATTTCAAAAACATTAATGATACCTATGGTCACCAAAGTGGAAATGATATTTTGTATGGATTAGCAAGGCTTATCGAAAAAGAAATTGGTGAAGAAGGCATTATTGCAAGATATGGTGGGGAGGAATTTGTTGTTTTACTCCCAAATTATTCTAAGCAACAATCATTAAAACTAGCTGAGCAATTAAGAATACTAATTGAATCAACTCCGTTTGAATTACGGACAGACTTAGGCGAGCAACGAAATTTAACAAAAGTACAAATTACGACAAGCATTGGTGTATCTACAGCTCCAGAAGATTGTGATGAAGCAATGGCTCTGATACGAAATGCTGACCGAGCGTTATATATTGGTGCGAAACGGGCAGGTAGGAATCGGGTTGCAGAATATATGAAATAAATGATTTTAAAAGACAGGCAAATAGCCTGTCTTTTCTTTCATATTACTATAGTTTAAAGTTATACTAATAGAGAAGAGAGGTGCAATAAATGATTTTTATAATCGGATTAGGTCTTAGTCTAATCATTCTTTGTTCAATTATTTATTTGCATCCGTTATTTTCAATTAAATTAAATGGAATAATCTTACTCGGGTTGGCTACAATTTCTTTTATTCTTAGTTCTGTTATGGGAATGTTATATTCAATTTTTGTCGGGATACTAATTTTTTTATTATTAATAGGCTCAATGGCTTTATTAATTGGCAAAAGACAAGAATGGATAGAGTTTACTGGCAAAAAAAATCTAGCGACCTCTAGGAGAAGTCGACACAAGGAAGTTAATGTGTCTGATGTTTCCGTCCTTCAAACTATATCTTCAACCGGTGATCAACTACTATATCAAAAAACAATAGATGTACTTGAATCCATACAACCAACTGAGTTACAAAATGAAGTCATTCATGCTGCACTAAATAGTCATGCTTTAGAACAGATTCCCTACTTAGAAGTGTCTGCAACTTCTGAATCTATTTTTCAACATTCAAATCAGCAAACAGATTATAGCTTGCAAGATGATATCCTTACATACGATACGATTCAAGATAAGCCAAAACTTCCTCCAAAAGTTAAGCAGAAGGAATCAGAAGTTTTAGAAGAACTTTCGGATCAATGGATGGAGAATAGAGTAAGTTCTTTATTTGAAAAAGTAGAGCAAAAAACTTTGGTAGAGGCAGATACAAAAGAAAGTATAACAGGCTTAGAAAAAAAAAGTTTTCGTTATGAAGACTTATCTGAATCCTATTTTAAAGATGTGAGGAGTGAAGAAAATGGAAAAACATAATAGTCTCCAATTCTTTGTCCTTGCTTGTATGATTGGTCTTATTTTATCAATTGGAACTTTTTCCTTTTCTGCACTAGCAAATGCAGTTATTCATCCTAATTCATTTAGTCACTTTAAAGAAGATACATGGATTGGTCCCGTAAATGTTTCCGGTTTAAGTAAAGAACAAACGACACAACGTTTAGCAAAAGAAACAGCCAAATGGACACAACATAACCATGTTCAAAGTCAGTTTCTTTTTGAGGAAGTACAAATGAGTTCGGATGTTTTTATTTTTGATTTCAATACAATGATAGAGACAGCTGAGCAGGGACACAGAAATCAAATGGTTGTTACAATTGATGAAAAAGAGTGGACAAACCATTTATTAGAATTAGGATTTCTCGGTACCGAAGAAATAATAGATTGGATCAGATATCGGAACGACTTACTTTCACATGCACAACAATTAAATCCTATTTTTGAACCATTTTATTTAACCACATACATAACTCGTCAACAGACCGGTGTTTCTGAAATATCGGAAGCTTCAATGCCGATTACAGTTAGTGACTCAAGCATATCAAGTTGGATTCGAAAACATGACACGATAGTAATAGAAAAAGGTCAAAGCTTTTCTTTGCAATCTATATTTGAATCCGACCCTGCTGGACTTTATTCAGAAGCTTTTAAAACAATTTTAGCTTCAACGATGTATAAAGCAGTTCTTGAAAGTCCTTTTCAAATTGTGGAAAGACAAATTAGTGTTAACAACGATTTTAACATCCAAGCAGGTTTTGAAGCACTCGTTAATGAAAACAACGACCTTGTACTTCAAAATGTGTATGGATTTCCGCTTACCATTAAGACTGAATCATTAGGTAATCAAGTAATTGTATCGATTACGGGTCCCATGCTTGGGATAGAGATTGATATAAATCCCTTAAAACGAAAAATACTACCATATCGTGTACAAATACAAACAATTGAACGAAATACTCCGGAAAAAACAGACAGAGGATTTGAAGGAGTAGAAGTCGAGCTATCACGAACTGTTTTTCTATATGGAAATAAAAAGAACGTTTATCCAGTGGCTAAAGATCTTTATTTTCCAATACATGAAGTGCAATACCGTCATGAATCAGAACCAGTTACTCCACCAAGCTCGAATGATATAAGTGAACCTCCTTCTACTCAAGGTGATGGGATACCACCAATTGGAAATGGCGGAAATACTCCAACTCCAGGAACAGATGTCCCTCCTGGAGGCACATCGACAGATTCTGATCCAGATACGATTTTAGAAGAGGATAAAAAGAAATCGACGAAATAAAAGGGAAGTGCCGATTTGGCGCTTCCCTTAGTTTGTGGTGTCATAGTCTACCTCGTCTAAAATAGATTCTGGTGTGATAGAAAGATTGCTCTCTAAATCAATTCCAATTTCCTCACTAGGAGTTGAAACACCATAGCAATTTTCATTAAACGTTTTATCATCGACATATAATGGTGATTTTGAGTTAGCTGTATTTGAACCTGTACGAGTGACTGTATTCAGTATATAGACAGAACTGGTAGAGTCAATGTAAAGCGCATCTATGGAACTGGAATCTTTTATACAGACGGTCGAATTATTTATAACCTCAAGAGGGTCAATATTATTCCCTATGCCTTCTAAAACCATATGACTATTTGATAACTTTATCCCTTTTTTTGTAGCAAGGAGAGGTCCTACACTTCTAATAATTGAATCATAAATCGTAATATGTTTATTTAAACTAAGTGTTCCCGACGAATATAATCTAACGTTGATTGCGTCAAACTGGTCAATGCTTGTATCACCGTTAACAAGTATGGAAACATTTTTAACACCTTGAAGATTCTTTGCGTCTAGATTTCCATCAATAATTAAAGTGGAATTGTTAAAATCAATGTGATTAGCATTATTAGTAGCAGTATCTCCTTGATAATAAACGGTTGAATTATCAATATTTTTAATGAACTTACTATTACTTATACACGTTTTATTCGTATAAGTACTATTACAATTATCGGTATTCGATGGTGGCGTGAAATTTGGTGGTGGTATTGTTTTTGAATAATCTATTGGAGATTCTGACCCGTTCCCTGGACTACTAATAGGAGTTACAGACACGTTAATTAACTTATTGGGAAAGATTAATGTAAAGCCGTAGTGTTCACTATTGTCGGTATTGCTTCCCGTCACATTGAATTTATATCGAAAAAAAGAAGGGTTAGTGGATGCAATCTCAAAGGGCGGTGCTGAAAGATTAAAGTGTAATAAAGGCTCCTCCACTGGAATCAAATCAGTATTGTAGCTGGCTATAGTTGTTTTTAATTCGTGTAATCCCACTCTTTCTTCACGTAATTCTAATGCTCTTACTTCTGGCTCGGAATTATAAAGCTCAGGTGATCTAGATATGGCGTCTTGAACATTAGTCTTCACCTGATTAGCAATTTTAACGTAATCCTCAAGGGCTCGATTTCGATAATATTCTATGCCCATTTCTGTGATATCCGATAGTAAGAATTTCTCATCAGTTTTCTCTACTTGTGTTTGTTGAGTCAAAGTTAAATAAGAGAGCGTTCCGATAAAGCCTGTG
>JBFELW010000144.1:0-5965 GCA_041551995.1 Paenisporosarcina sp. | reverse complement strand
TGGGAGTTCCTCCTCGATTATGCATAGATGCTAAACTTTGTTCATTTTAACACGTTCACGTTAGTTTTGTATGAGTAATATAGTTGCCTGTGCCGCGATACCTTCTCCACGTCCAGTAAAACCAAGTTTTTCAGTCGTTGTTGCTTTGACATTAACTTGTGATGGATCTGCGTTCAGGAGCTTAGCAATTTGCTCACGCATTTGCGGAATGAAAGGTGCCATTTTAGGTGCTTGTGCAATGATTGTACAATCAACATTGCCAAGTTTGTACCCTTTTTCTTCTACGATACGCCATATATAAGCGAGCAACTTGGCAGAATCAGCGTCTTTAAATTCCGGATCAGTGTCTGGGAAATGTCTTCCAATGTCACCTTCACCGATTGCCCCAAGTGCTGCATCTGTTACTGTATGTAATAAAACATCGGCATCTGAGTGGCCAATTAACCCTTTTTCATACGGAATTGTTACCCCACCTAAAATAAGTGGTCTATTTTCAGCAAATTCATGCACATCAAAACCTTGTCCTACTCGGAACATTTACTTTTCCCCCTGTTCACGCTTTTGTAAAATGGCTTCACCAATAAGTAAGTCTTCTTGTGTTGTTATTTTTACATTATCATACGTACTTTCTACAACATGTACTGGCAAACCAAGGCGTTCCACAACCATTGATTCATCCGTACCCAGAAACTTGTCTAGTTCTGCTTGTTTTTGTGCGTTCACTAAGATGTCATAGCGAAATGCTTGCGGTGTTTGAATCATCCAAATGTGTTCACGGTCGATTGTTTCTTCAATCATTCCGTTGTGTACTTTTTTCATTGTATCTTTCGCTTTTACCCCAGCTATTGCCGCACCTGTTTCAGAGGCGCGTTTTGTTAGTTCGGTAATCACTTTTGGTTCAATGAAAGGCCTTGCCGCATCGTGCACTAAAATGAGTTTAGCCTCTGAACATGCCTGCACACAAGCATTGACACTGTATTGACGCTCTGCACCACCATCAGGCATCCCTTTAACTTTGGTAATATTATATTGTTCTAGCATGCGCTGAATCGTTTCACGTTCATCTGGTTTAACTGCTAGCCAGATTTCTGTACACATCAAATCTTGTTCAAATACACGTAGCGTGTGAATGAGAATTGGAACATTGCGTAATTGTAAAAACAACTTGTTTTGACCAGCACCCATTCTCTTGCCGCTCCCGGCAGCAGGTAACGCGACAACATACTCCATCTCACTCACTCCAATTCATGGAAAGGAGGCCGACTCAGTAGTCATAGGATATGACGAAAGAAATCGACCTCTTTTTCTTTTTAACTTTGTAGAGATCAGCATTTAAATCAGCTAAATGATTCTCTTAATATGTGTGTTATACATTTCAAAATCTACTTTGTTTTCGCAAAAATCATTCGTCCTGCAGATGTTTGCAGAACACTAGTTACACTAACAGTAATCGCTTTACCAATATGCGATTTCCCATCTTCTACAACAATCATGGTTCCGTCATCTAAATAAGCAACACCTTGGTTTTGCTCTTTACCGTCTTTAATTACAACAATATGCATATCTTCACCCGGAATAACAACCGGCTTTACGGCATTGGCTAGATCGTTAATATTTAGTACAGGTACTTTATGCAGGTCACAGACTTTATTTAAATTAAAATCGTTCGTCACAACGACTCCGCCCATTTTCTTAGCCAGACGGACAAGTTTTAAATCGACTTCTGTCGTATCCTCAAAATCATCATCGGTTATTAATACAGCAGATGATCGCTCGTTTTGAAGTACTTTTAGAACATCTAGACCCCGACGTCCACGAGTCCGTTTAAGCGTGTCCGAAGAATCCGCAATATGCTGCAGCTCAGTGAGAACAAATTGAGGCACAACCAACACACCTTCAATAAAACCAGTAGCTGAAATGTCTGAAATACGTCCATCAATAATGACACTCGTATCTAGCAATTTGTATGAAGCTTGTTGCAACGATTGAGAAGAGTCCCCTACTTTTTTCTTAGTAGATTGTTGCTTGTTTGACAGGAACATTTGAGTCATCTCTTCACGCTTCTGGAAACCAACCTGGAAACCAAGATACCCTAAAATGATTGTCAACAACACAGGCAAGACTGATGTAATAACCGGTAGTTGAATAGCATCAATGGCAAAATTCAATAAGAAAGCAACGCTTAACCCGACGATTAAACCAACCGTACCAAATAACAAATCGCCTATTGGAGCCTTCAGCAAACGATCTTCCATCCACTTCATAAAGTAGATTAAGTAATCCGTTGTAAACAAAGCAAGTATATATAATATAATAGCCCCTAATAAGACAGAAACATAGGGATTGTTTAGCCACGGGTTAGAGGATAAATTAATAAGTTCGTATAATTGCGGTAATAAAAGTAACCCGAGAGTTCCACCAATCAAGATAAATGTAATTTGAATAATCCACTTTAACACAAGCCCACCTCCTAATTTCGATTATACACGTTTTCATTTGGAAACACCTTTATGACGTCAGTGAAGTATGCAAAGTTGCGTCAAATGGAGGACACAGGATTGGCAAATGTTAATATCATCCTACAAGCGCTTCAGAATCCACCTTTTTCCACACTTGTTCATTAACTCCTGCCATTTAGCTCTTCTACCCAGATTGATTGAAAAAACTCCCCTTCACTCTTTACGAGTGAGGGAAGGCTTCTTTTAGAGCATCATTTATAGATTCAACACCTACGACTTGAATCCCCTTCGGATAATCCCAACCACCTAAGTTAGATGCCGGAATAATCGCCCGTTTAAATCCAAGTTTAGCTGCTTCTTGCACACGTTGTTCGATACGCGAAACTCGACGCACTTCACCCGTCAAACCCACTTCTCCAATGAAACAATCATGCGCACTGACAGCAACATCGCGATAGCTCGAGACAATGGTCGTCAACACAGCTAAATCAATAGCAGGCTCATCCAATTTAACGCCACCAGCCACTTTAATGTAGGCATCTTGTGTTTGAAGTAACATGCCCATTCGTTTTTCCAAGACAGCCATTAAGAGCTGGACGCGGTTTTGATCAATTCCGCTCGCCATGCGTTTTGGATAGTTAAAACTAGTCGGTGTTACCAACGATTGAATTTCGACTAAAATTGGACGAGTCCCTTCCATGGAAGCAACCACTGTCGACCCCGCCGCCCCTTGAGAACGTTCCTGTAAGAATAATTCAGATGGATTTAATACTTCTTTTAGTCCACCTTGCAACATTTCAAATATCGCAATCTCGTTAGTAGAACCAAATCTATTTTTTTGTGAACGTAAAATACGGTACGTATGATGACGTTCCCCTTCAAAGTACAACACGGTGTCCACCATATGTTCCAACAAACGTGGTCCTGCAATTTGGCCTTCTTTCGTTACATGTCCAACTAGAAAAATCGCGATATTCTTTGTTTTTGCAATTCGCATTAATTCGGCTGTACATTCTCTTACTTGCGACACACTACCAGGAGCGGAAGTCACTTCTGGGTGATGCACAGTTTGAATCGAATCGATAACAACGAACTTTGGTTCGACACTATCGATCGCTTCGTTTACTAATTCCAAATTCGTTTCAGAATAAATATAGAGCTCAGCAGATGTTACGCCTAAACGCTCGGCTCTCAACTTTGTTTGGCGGATGGATTCCTCACCAGACATATACAAGACTCGCTGTCCTTTATTCGCAAGCAAAGCAGACACTTGTAGCAATAAAGTCGACTTCCCAATACCGGGATCTCCTCCAATTAATATAAGGGAACCAGGTACAATGCCGCCTCCAAGAACACGGTTTAACTCAGCTAAGTCGGTATCTACTCGTGGTTCATCAGCAATTTCAACCGCTGTGATCGGTGTTGCTTTTTGTGCAGTACTTTCTGAATGTTGAAATGTACGACGTGGTCCTTTCGTGACGACCTCTATTTCTTCTACCATCGTGTTCCATTCACCACACCCTGGACAACGGCCCATCCATTTTGCAGATTCGTATCCGCAGGAATTACACATGAATTTTGTTTTACGTTTAGCCATAGTCCCTCCTATAAAGAAAAGCGTAAAGCGCCATTTTTGCTCGACACCGGCACTGGTAGAACCGATGCGAAAGCCTGGTTTCGCCTGAGGTTCTGTAAGGCTCAGGGCTCGACATCCTTGTCGGAACGCCCATATGACCCACTTCCTGGTGTCCTCGAGCTGGCGCTATTAGCTAGACATAGTTGATATTAAAAAGAAAGTAATACCTATAAAAATTTCAACTGTTTAACTTAAGAAAAAAGGGCATCCCGAACAAACCGATCCGGGATGCCCCATACATTTTACTTCGTTACTGTTTCTTTTGTACGGACAACAAATTCATCATTTTCTACATCAAAGACAACATTATATCCTGTTAATACAGTACCTTTTAATAGTTCTTCAGACAAGCGATCTTCAACATGTTTTTGAAGTGCTCGGCGGAGTGGGCGTGCACCGTACTCTGGATCGTAGCCTTCTTTCGCAATTTTCTCTTGAGCAGCTTCTGTTAACTCAAGCTCGATTTCTTGCTCTTGTAAACGTTTTGTTAATGTAGCTGTCATTAATGTTACGATTTCTTTTAAGTGTTCTTTTTCTAAAGAATGGAACACGATCATTTCATCTACACGGTTTAGGAACTCCGGACGGAATGCTTTTTTCAATTCTTCAAGCATTCTACCTTTCATATCCTTATACTTCTGTTCGCCATCTTGTAAGTTAAAGCCAACATATTTATTTTTCTTAAGTGCTTCTGCACCAACGTTTGAAGTCATAATCACAACCGTATTACGGAAATCAACTGTACGACCTTTAGAATCAGTTAAACGCCCATCCTCTAAAACTTGTAATAAAATATTAAATACATCTGGATGTGCTTTCTCTATTTCATCTAACAGAATAACTGAGTAAGGTTTACGACGTACTTTCTCAGTAAGTTGACCGCCCTCTTCAAATCCTACGTATCCTGGAGGTGAACCCACTAAACGTGAAGTCGAGTGCTTCTCCATATACTCAGACATGTCGACACGAATCATGGCATCTTCATCGCCAAACATGCTTTCGGCAAGAGCACGGGCAAGTTCAGTTTTACCAACACCAGTTGGTCCTAAGAAGATGAATGATCCAATCGGACGCTTCGGATCTTTTAATCCTGCACGTGCACGACGAACTGCTCGAGATATAGCCGTCACTGCTTCAGCTTGGCCGATAACACGCTTGTGCAAGGTATCTTCTAGGTTTAACAGTTTGTCAGACTCCGTTTGTGCAAGCTTCGACACAGGAATTCCTGTCCACATGGATACAACTGCAGCCACGTCCGCAACCGTTACCTCTGATTCAGCTTTGCCTTGCTCTTCTTTCCATGTCTTTTTCGTGCTCTCAAGTTCTTCTTTTAACTTTTGCTCTGAATCTCTGAAAGAAGCTGCCTTTTCAAACTCTTGACTTTGAACAGCCGCATTTTTTTCAGAACGCATCGCTTCTAAACGCGTTTCTAATTCTTTCATATTCGGTGGAGTTGTATATGAACGCAAACGGACTTTTGAACCCGCTTCATCAATTAAGTCAATTGCTTTATCTGGCAAGAATCGGTCAGAGATATAACGATCTGACATTTTCGCAGCAGCAACAATAGCTTCATCTGTAATTTTCACACGGTGATGTGCTTCATAACGATCACGAAGACCTTGAATAATTTGAATGGACTCTTCTACAGAAGGTTCATCGACTTGAATAGGTTGGAAACGGCGCTCTAGAGCAGCATCTTTTTCGATGTATTTGCGGTACTCATCAAGTGTTGTAGCACCAATACATTGAAGTTCACCACGAGCAAGAGACGGTTTCAAAATATTTGATGCATCAATTGCACCTTCAGCTCCACCCGCTCCAATAAGGGTATGAAGTTCATCGATGAATAAAATAACGTTATTCGCTT